>JASHXQ010000139.1 GCA_030043455.1 Nitrososphaerales archaeon
CAGCTCCTGGCGGGTTATGCCACAAATATCGGCGACATTGTCGTAATCATGGGAATAGGTTTGCTCGCTACGCTCTTTGCCTACATGCTCGCCGCCAGTTTTGCCTCCGTGCGCTGCATCTTTGCCTGGAGCTTTGATTCTGTGATACCAAACAAGTTCGCGGACGTTGACAAGCGATTCAACGTGCCTCGGGTCGCACTCGCTACGGTCATCGTGATCAACCTGATCTTCGTCTACCTCACGGTCTACACCACGATCACAGCGTTCTTCACCTACGTCGTGACGGGGGTGTTCATCGCACTCGTCTTCGTAGGGCTCGCAGCTGTCGTTTTCCCGTACCGGAAAAAAGAGCTGTTCGCGATAGCCCCACCTGTAACCACCCGAAAAATTGGCGGAGTACCGCTGATCACGATCCTCGGAGTCTTGCTGATCATCACGAGCGTCGTAATCGGCTATTCATCACTCTTGCCGGCGCTCGTCGGGCCGCTCAATCCGACATACGTGTCGGTGGTTCCGCTACTCTTCGTAGTTGGGTTTGTCCTCTACTGGATCTCCTACGTCATCCAGAAAAACCGCGGCGTTCCTGTAGACAAGATCCAGACTGAGATACCACCCGAATAGTCTAGTCCGAGGCAGACAACTACCACATGATTGGTTATCCGGAAGACCCGGCGCTACTTTGAGCGAGACTTTAGCCCGACGATCGTGATTCCGACGAGTTCGCCCTTGCGCGTTCTCATCACGACTCCTTCCTGAGGTTCGATCGAGTCATCGGCTGCCTGCGGTTTCCCGACGGAAATATAGAGGACATCGCTCTTTTCATCGTAGTCAATGTGGAGCTTGTCGGGCTTGAGAATCAGGCTTTCCAAATTCGTTCTCCCTTAACTTTCTTCAAATCTGAAGTGAAGTACGCCGTTATTATAATCTTCTGGCTGTTCTCCTCCCTGTATACGACAACGAGATACTTGGGACCGATATGGGTGTTCGCAATAAATCTGACCGCCTTCAACTCCTGAAAATTCCCCCGCAAAATAAAATCCGGTTTCATGGCGGTTTCCTTGATCACTATTTCATAGCTGGATAGCTCGGGATGTCTATCACGAATATGTTTCCATGCGTTGTCCGATAGCGACAAGATGTACCGTTCAGTCCTAGCATATTATTCTCTAGCTTTCCTTGCGTCAAGATTCCAATAAGCGTCAGTTTTTAATCTGCTCCGGAGCGCTCAAGGATTTGTGGGAGGCATGATCGAAGAGGCAGATGAAAAAGTCAATCTGGGCTACGACCAGAACGTCCGGTACATGGACCAGATGATCGAGAGAAATCCCGGGCTGATCGAGTTCGCCGCGGAGCTCCACCGCCGGAACGAACTGCCGGTCAGCACGTATGTCCTAGATCTCGATACCCACCGCGCCAACGCGCTAGCCTTGAAGAAAAAAGCCGACGAGTATGGAATCAAACTTTACTACATGTCGAAACAGATCGCGCGAAATCCCATCGTATCGCAGGCCGTGCAGAACACCGGATTCGAGGGACTTGTCGTTGTAGAGCCGCAGGAATTGAACACCCACGTACGGTACGGTTCCAAAATCGGTCACGTCGGACACCTTGAAAACATCCCGGAAGCGGAAATCGACTACGTACTCAAGGTGGCAAGGCCCCAGGTTATCACCGTCTTTAACCTCGAAAAAGCTCGGATGATCTCGCAACGGGCAGAAAGGTTAGGCATTAAACAGAACCTGATGGTCCGACCGACTCATCCGCGGGACACACTGTATCCGTACATGGAGGGCGGCGTACCAGAGGAAGATGCTGTAAAAACGATCGAGCAAATCAACACACTCCCAAATGTACAGGTAGTAGGGGTCACGAGTTTTCCCTGCATGTTGATGGAGCTCAGGACAAACGGTCCGGCTTTCATGGGCAATATCGAGACCCTGCAGCGAGTGATCAAAGAGGCGGCCCGGTCAGGTATCGAGATCCAGCAGATGAACACGCCACCAGTATGTACCACGCAGACTATCCCGGCATACGCTTCGAAAGGCTCGACGCATCTGGAACCAGGGCTCGGTGTGTCAGGTATGAGTCCGATCCAGATCTACGATGGGAAACAGCCGGAGATTCCCGCGGGCGTGTACGTCAGCGAGGTATCGCACTTTTTCGAGGAATACGCTATGGTGTTCGGGGGAGGATTCAGCTATATTGAGATGTTCGAGCTCGCGCTGGACGGCAAGAGCTACGTTCCGGACGTTTCCAAGATGCGCTTGAAAGCTCTCGTGGGTAGAACTCCGCAGGAGCTGATGCGAAATCCAGTGGAGGCAGAGCACTATCGCGGGTTGATCGATTACCACGCCCGTCTTTACCGGGAAAAGGCAGCACATTCTATGAACGTGGGCGACACTGCTGTCTTTGCCTTCAGGACGCAGATGTTCGTGACCCGAGCGCAGGTCGCCGTGGTCTCTGGTATCAAGGATAATAATCCACAGCTACTCGGGATCTTCGATCATGCCAATAACCTGATCGATAAGCATAGCCATGTGCTAGGCGAAGCTCAAACAATCGAACTGATCAAGAAACACGTCTAAATTATCCAAAGATCTGGCAATGCTAGCACAATGGCTCTGATTATCGAGAGCAACTCCTCAGGCCTGATTCACGAAGAATCTAGATCATAAATATGGTTAGACTTAAAGTGGTCCTTCACCCAGGTACCCGGGTGAAGAATGGCTCAAATCAAGATTCTTGCAGATGATGCGACCATTGAGAAATTTAAGAAAATTGTTCTTGCAAAACACGGCAAGCTCGAACTGAGCATAGAAGGTCAAGAGGCTCTAAGGTTATACATCCAAAAGTACGAAAAGTTGCTAGGTCGAATGATCTCGCCGGATGAGGACCCCCTCAAGGAGCTTTCGGGGCTTGGACGCTCACGAGGTAGCCACAACACGCTCAGGGAGCTCAAGCTCTTGGAGGCTGGCGATCTCTGATCTTCATCGACACAACATTCTGGATTGGGGATGCAGACTCTGGCGATGACTTTCACGCTTCGGCGCGCGGAGTCATAGAAGCGGTCAGAAAAGGAGATGTTCCTCTTGCGGTAACAACAGATTATGTATTGAACGAAACTGTCACTATACTGGGGAGAAGGAAAGGTTTTGGTCCAGAAAAAGCCTCAAGGGTCGCATCAATAATTCTCTCGTCCCCGAGAGTGTTCACCGTTTACATCGACGAGGTCTTGATGAAGGAATGCCTTAACTTGTACCCCCACTTTAAAGGTAAGCTGGGTATCACCGATGTATCATCTGTAATAGTCATGAGAAAGTACGACATCAAAGAAATCTATTCCCATGATACTGACTTTGATTCTGTATCAACCGTAACCAGAAGAGAGGCCGTAAGCAGATCGTAGAAAGAGTATCTGGTTGGATGCTCCCCAATCGGAAGCGAATTGTTCAGAGCACGATCGACAGAGAAGCCTATTGAGGGATACCCTTCACAGAGTGATTCATGATAACATTCTGAAAGAAAGCTTGCGAGAACACTGAAATTATCAATAATCTGGACAGTTCCCTCAATTCGCAGTGAGATTTTTTTGGGTTTAGCGGCTACCTAGCAAAGCGTTTACTTCTCTCAGTACCGGTTTTGCTAGGAACCACCTTCATCACTTTCATAATCGCGCGAGTCGCGGTGCCAGATCCGGCCAGAGCTTGGGCAGGCATAAAGGCTACCGCAAGCAGTCTGGCCGCCATAACTGCGAGATATCACCTGAATGCGCCGCTTTACGTGCAATATTTCTACTACATGCGCGGCCTCGTGACCGGGGACTGGGGGATCTCTCCCACTACAGGCAGGCCAGTCCTATCCGATATTGAATTCTTTTTCCCATCAACGATCGAGCTTGCCTTAGTCGCGTTTCTGATCACGGTAATTCTGGGAATAGGGCTTGAGTAATCGCTGCCTCGCTCTATAACACAAAAGTGGATCACGTAATCAAGTTCGTCGCGATCTCCCTGCTCTATGTCATGGGATTTGACCACATCAGGATCTCTCTAAGGACAGAGAGAAATCCAGAAATTGTGGATAGAGTAGTCAAGGCGGTCTCCAAATCGGGAAAACGCTCGGGGCCCCCTAGATATCATTTCACGCGCATGCGTGGACAACAATGCTATTTGGAGATCCTTAACCTATCCGGATCGAGGCTATAGCTCCACCGAGTCATGGGTCTAGGGAAGTCTCGACAAACATGTAGAAACTTGATGTAGACTTAGGTACAATGCGGGGCCGTGCTGATGTTTTACGAGGATTTCGCTGAAGGACAGACCTTCGTCTCAGGAAATCGAGAAATAACCAGCGAGGACATCCAGAAGTTCGCCGACCTGACCGGAGATCTCAACAAGCTCCACTTTAACCCGGAATTTGCCCAAAGCGCCGGCTTTCACGGTATAGTCGCTCACGGCTCGCTCACGTTATCCTTCGTAATCGGTCTCTGGCACTCGCTCGATCTTACCAACGGTACCATCCTGGCTTTCGCTGGACTGAACAACGTGAGTTTCAAAGCTCCGGTGTACCCTGGAGATAAGATCCACATCGAGGGCCGATTCCTGTCCAAGAGAGATCTCGCTTCCAGACTAGACGCCGGGTTAGTCAGGCTGAAACTGACAGGACTGAATTCAAAGAAAGTGGTCCTCGAAGCCGAGCTCGCCTTAATTGTTAAGAAGAAAGGGCCGGGCAATCGAATGTAAATGCCAG
>JASHXQ010000140.1 GCA_030043455.1 Nitrososphaerales archaeon
CCAGTTGACTACTCTCGTGCTAGGAGTCGCTTTCATTTCGATCAGCCTGCAAGCAGCCTTACTCTATCGTTACATCAAATCGAGATTTCCCGCAGACCAACAGACCAGCGCAGAGAGCTTGAACGCTCGACTCTCCCGATCTGCATCATCTATACAGGCTCTGGAACGGTTGCGAGCTCAGGGTGGAATCTCCGATGATGAGTTTGCATTGCAGCTGGACAGCGAGCGCGATGAACTTCAGGATCTCATTAAGGAGATCAACAAGAATTTGGATCCGAGGAGCATCTTGCGGCAGAGAGCGACCGAACTGTATTCCTCCATGCTCAACAGCCCCGTCCTTCGCGCCAAGAGTGTTTTTCGCACAGAGAAGGACCCAAAAGACAAGAAAGCAGAAACGGACAAGAAAAATCAGAAGGATTCAACTGAAGAAAAGCCGATCTAAGGTTTTTCTAAAATTGAAGTTTTTGCAGATGCGAGATTTTTCTAGCCCATCTCCTTTTTTCGATCACGAAAACTCGTTGTCTTGATCCACAACCGCACAACCCGAGGCGAAATCTCACGGATTCGTAGCGAGGCTTCTTCCAATTTTAAATAGACAAAAAGGTCGAAAAAAGATCCGAACTTTGCTTGGAAGCTGACAATCCCTTCAATAATGCCCTCGCGCAGCTTGCCTCCATTGCTGATCTCGTAACCATAGAGTCCGAGTATTATGAGACGCTGAAAAGTCCCCGCAGGGAGGTCATCGTGGCACTTCCCCTGAAACTGGCGGATGGCACCTCAGTCACATTCACCGGTTATCGCGTGCAACACAACAACGCCAGGGGGCCGTACAAGGGTGGGATAAGGTATCATCCAAGTGTGACACTTGGAGAGGTGAAGGCCCTAGCCATGTGGATGACCTGGAAAGCCGCGGTGATCGACATACCCTTCGGTGGGGCTAAAGGTGGCGTTACCGTAGATCCTAAGAAACTGAGCGTGGACGACTTGGAGAGATTAACACGAAAGTACGTGTCCGCAATAGATCGAGACATCGGTCCGGAGGTGGACATACCCGCTCCGGACTTGAACACCAATCCTCAGACAATGGCATGGATGATGAACGAATACTCTCGGCTGCATGGCCATAATATACCGGCGGTGGTTACGGGAAAGCCGATCGAGATAGGAGGATCGGAAGGCAGAGCGGCTGCCACCGGTAGAGGAGTTGCAATTTGTGCCCGGGAGGCCGTGCGAAAATACCTTCACTCTGATCTGAAGGAGGTGACTGTCGCTGTTCAGGGTTTTGGGAACGTGGGTTCTAACACTGTAAAGGCCTTGATGGATATGGGAGCCAAGATTGTCGCGATCAGTGATGTCGTCGGGGGAGCGAAACCCAAAGGCTCCAAGAAATATTTTGAACAATCTTTTGCCTCTCTGCTAGATACTTCCACAAAGTTAGGTTCGATCAGTCTGATTCCCAACGTGGAACAAATCTCCAACGAACAAGTTCTCGAGACGGAGGCTGACCTGCTTATTCCGGCCGCCCTAGAGAATCAAATCACTGAAGGCAACGCCGACAGGGTCAAGGCGAAGATTGTGATTGAAGCCGCCAACGGGCCGACTACCCCGATGGCGGACAAGATCCTGGAGAGACAAGGCATCCGATTAGTTCCGGATATTCTTGCGAATTCAGGAGGAGTTCTCGTATCCTATTTCGAGTGGGTGCAAAATTTGAACCGAGACCACTGGACGGAGGAAGAAGTGAATAATCGTCTGGAGCATAAAATGGTTCACTCTTTCAACGAGGTGGTAGCGCTCTCAGAGAAAAAAAGAATTGATCTGAGACGAGCCGCGTTGGTTCTTGCGGTCAATAAGGTCGTGGCCGCTATGAAGTTGTCAGGCTGGCACTAGTTTTCTAGAAGCTCCGCAAAAAGAAGCGTCTCGAAATCAGTTCGAGCCTGCGGGTTCGTCTGGCACTCTGATAAATAGGTGAACCTCTGGCCCTGTACGACTGAGCCCAAAAGATTGAGACTCGCTAGATACCTCTACTCTGGCAAGAAAATCGAGGGAAGAGAGGAGAAGGGGAAGCTCTTAGCTCCCGGCGGAGAAGTGTACTCTTTTGACGAAGTAACTTGGCTTCCCCCGGCTGAACCTAGCAAGATTATAGGGTTCGTACTGAATTATCGGGATCACGCCAACGAACTCGGGTTGGACGTCACAGAAGATCCGGTGATCTTCCTCAAACCCCCCAGCTCCCTTATTGGAAACAAGGAAGAAATCGAGTATCCTGATGGAGCCAAGTACTTGCATTACGAAGGAGAGTTGTGCGTTGTCATTGGGAAAACGGCTCACAAGGTAGATGCAGATGAAGCATCGGATTACATTAAGGGTTTCACGATTGCGAATGACGTAACTGTCAGAGATTTTATCACGAATACATTCCGGCCCCCCGTAAAGGCGAAGGGCTTTGACACCTTTTGTCCGGCAGGGCCATTCCTTGTCACGCCCGATCAAGCGGGCGATATTACAAATTTGAAAATCAAAACTCTGGTCAATGGGCAGCTCAGGCAGGAGGGGACTACAGCAGATTTGATGCATCCGGTTCCAGAGATCATCGAATATTTGTCAAGCTTCATGACACTGCTTCCCGACGATATGATCCTGACGGGTACCCCGAAAGGGATCTCTCCAATCCACCCAGGGGACAAGGTGGAAATCGAAATAGAAAATCTAGGCAAGCTAGAAAACACCGTTGTATCAGAAAAAAGTAGGTGAGATCTACTGGGAGCAAGAACAGGCAAAGAATATCTGCAGAATTTGGAT
>JASHXQ010000141.1 GCA_030043455.1 Nitrososphaerales archaeon
TCCGACATGGATGGTGTTTCATTTCTCAGAGATTATCTCGCAGGAATAGAAGACAAGCCAACTCCGGTGGACGGCCCGGGTAAGTACAAGGGAAAGAAGGAGTTCAACATTCTATACAAGGTCTGGGCGAATGTTTACGTCCATGCATTCAGCGCGAGATCGGCTGACGGATACACCCAGTACAAAGTGATCGAGCCTTCGAGGCCGTCTCTGGAATCCCTTGACAAGACTGAAGAAATTTTCGCAAAACTAATTGGGCTGACAGATCCTCCGAAAGAAGTCCAAGAGAAAGAAAAGTTCATCCGCGAGAAGCTCGACAAGATTTTAGGACAGTTCAAGAGCTCAGAAAGGTTTCTTATCACATACCACTTCATCCGAGACAAGCTATTTTCCGGCCCCATTGAACCTTTGATTCGCGACAGCAATATCGAAGATATCTCAATCGCGGGCAAGGGGAGCGTTTTCATTGTCCACAAGGTCTTCGGGACGATGCAAACGTCAATAGCAATCAATGATTCTTTGGAGCTGAACGAGCTGATTATCATGCTTAGTGAAAAATCACTGCGTCCCGTATCCCACAACAAGCCGATCATAGACGCATCACTCCCAGATGGTTCTAGGGTCAATTTCGTCTTTGGAGAGGATGTCAGTCGCCGGGGTTCCAATATGACCATCAGAAAATTCTCAAGTGTTCCGGTCAGCATCACGCAGCTTATCACAAGCGGTAGCTACACACCGATGCTCGGCGCCTACATGTGGACCATGATGGAAGAAGGAATGAACGTTTTCGTTTGCGGAGAAACCGCCTCCGGCAAGACTACGACGCTCAACGCGATTACGACTTTCATACCTCCCAGTCACAAGATAGTCACCATCGAGGACACTCCAGAGCTCACAGTCCCCCACGCCAACTGGATCTCCGAAGTAACGAGGGACTCGGGTACGGGCGGAGAGGGCGCGATCAAGCTATTCGATCTTCTGAAGGCGGCTTTACGACAGAGACCTAACTACATCATGGTCGGAGAAATCAGGGACAAGGAAGGAAATGTGGCGTTCCAAGCTATGCAGACCGGGCACTCAGTCATGGCAACGTTCCACGCCGCCCAGCTAAACTCGCTGGTGCAGAGGTTGACTTCGTACCCGATTGAGGTTCCGCGAACTCACGTGAGCAACTTGAACATTGCAATGTTTCAGACTGCTCTCTACGACAAGAAAGGATTTCTCATCAGAAGAATTCTAGAACTGGATGAAATCATCGATGTGGATCCAACTTCAAACGAAACGATATTCGTCCCACCGTTCCAGTACGACCCGATCGCTGATAAACTGGTATTCGGTGGGAAGGGAGCTTCCTACTTGTTGGAAAACAAGATCGCTACCAAGAGGGGTATCGAGAGAAGGAACATCGGACTACTTTATGATGAGTTAGAGCAGAAGGCTCAATTTCTCAGCTTTCTAGTGGAAAAGAAAGTCTTCAATTATTTCGAAGTATGGAAGTGGATCTTGAAGACGAAGACGGCAGGATTGGAGGCGACCATGAAGATTGCTCAAAGGTCTTAGCGAGAAACGAAGCGAAATAGATCCTTACTACCTCTTTGTCCTGAGCTTTTCGCTCGCCCTTTTTTCCTCAGGTTACCCCATCGAGGACATCATCAGAAGATTAGGGGATTACGACAATTTTCCGCCTTACAACAAATATTTCAAGAGAATTTCGAGACTAGTAACCGGATATGGATTCAAGATTTCCGCGGCGATTTCAAACTCAATCAAGGAGGTACAAGTAGCACCGTTCAAAGAATTTCTGATCAGATTTTCTCAATCGATTTCCTATGGAGATAGTATTGTTGAATTCTTGGAGCGGGAATTAAAAACAAGCTCTACAATATTTCAGTCTACCAACGAGAGAAAACAGGAGTCGATGAATACGTTTCTTTCTCTTTATGGCACTTTGAACAGTGCCCTTGTGTTTCTGATGGTCGATGTGACAATTATGAGTGTCCTTTTCTCGATTGGAACAGATTTGATAATTCTTCTTACCATTACCCTGGGTGTAGTTTCTGGAATGATGACACTTGTAGTTTATTTTGTTTACAAGCCATTTGCCAAGATGATTTTTCCTGCGAGAGCTTACGCCGTTGCGCTAGTCTCTCTCATAGCGACCTTGATACCAATTCTTGTATTTCGAACTCCAATAGTGGTTTTTGGCGCAGGTGTGGCTTTGATATGCCTTGGAATTTATTTCAAAATAATGGAACGCGCCGAGGAGAAAATTGAACGTGACTACTTGGTCTTCATCAGGTACTTTTCGAGAACTTTTGTGGCCGTTGGAACTCTCAAGCATGCATTGTTAGGCGTAATGCGCGGGGAGCTGGGTTCAATGAAACCTTTGGTAAAGAGGATGCAAAATCGTTCCGAACTGGGAATAGACAAGCGACGACTGTTCAAGATGATGAGCGAAGAAAGCCGAAGCCAAATGGTCATGATGGGAAATACTGTGATGGGTTCGACACTTGAAGCAGGAGGTGATGTTGGTTTTATCGGGAATACACTTTCGATTTTGATGGAGATGATCCTAAACATAAGGATCAGGCGAGAGCAAAACGCGAGAGCGTTCGAAAGCACGGTATACACCATGCAGATGACAAGTGCTGCGGTGGGAGGCGCACTGATTGCTGTAATGGGCGTATTCGTGATCCTTTTCTCCCAGAATTCGACATACACAGTGTTTGATATTGGCCAGGCTAACATTCCGGCACTGACTTTCGACATATTGGTTTTACTCGTGATTCTTTCTTACACGAGCGGACTTACGATATGTGTTGCATACGGAAAGCCACTAGCGTTGTCAATATTTCACATAGGAATACTGCTCGTTGTTACCATAGCTAGCTTTGAGATTGCCCATCAACTGGCTGCAGGCATTTTTTCTGGGCTATTTCAGCCCGGAGGAGTCGGGACACCATCATCATAGATCCATCTAGATATATTGTGGAGTTTCGTAAAGTGGAGCGAATTCATCACTCAGACGAAGGAACCCACACTTCCAAATAATATGGTAAATAGAAACTCTTTCTAGTCGAGCACGGTCTTTTTCCTAATTCGTGCTGACATACGAGGAGCAAAAGACTAGAAGGTTCGAAGATCTCAGCAGGTTATACTTCCTTTCGTTTTTCTTCAGCTTGGCAGCTAATTCACTAACCACATTGTTGACTTTAGCTTACGTGGTCGTGGGTTGGGGATCAGAACTGAATCCCGTCATGGCAATTGAACTTAGGGCGTTTGGAATCTGGGTAATTCCCCTCCACGTCATCGCCATCATCGCATACTACGCGCTGTTCTATTTTACGATGAAGCATACCGTAATGACTAAAGGCAGATACAGACTGTGGTGTCTAGTGCTGATCTTGATTCCCATTCTCTCGTCGTTTGATCTTGCTTTCGATGC
>JASHXQ010000142.1 GCA_030043455.1 Nitrososphaerales archaeon
CCGGTCGAAGTGGTTGCAGGTATGGCTTGTGACATTTTCTCAAAAACCTCTCGTGTTACTAACTATTGGAAAGTAACGGCCGTCTGGCGAATTATTTAGGGATTTCGCAAGCAAACTGTGCGGGTTTTCATAGATAATCAGCAAACTTGCGCAGTCGCGGAGGCAATACGTGCGCAAGGTACGACCGATCTTCTGGAGTGACCAAGTGGAAGAGTTTTGCACAGCCAAGATACACCAGAAAGAACAACGCCGCGTAAGGCACCAGAGTGAGCAGACGGGAGGAAAAATAGGTCGAGAGGAGAAAAATCAGCGCTGAAGGCAAGAAAGAGGAAACGATGCCTCTTGCGTAAAAACTCGGTCTGTCCAGCTTTCCCATGTACCTTCGAGAGAGGTACATGGCCACGACCGCACCATCCAGCGACACTGCCACCCGGCTGGTAACCGCTCCGGCTAGGCCAAAATGGGGCACAAGAAGAAGCGCTACTCCAATGTCGGTAGAGACTGTTACGACCCCCACTAGAATCACCTCCAGAGTTTTCCCAATCGCCTGCAGGAGGACCAACAACACCGTCTGGATGGCAACGAAGACGTAGAAAAGCGCGATCAGCTCCAGAGTGAAAGTGCCCGCGAGATAAGCTCCACCCGATGCAATCAACGAGAGGAGCTGGGTAGAGACTCCCACTGCGAAAAGGGAAGTGGGGAGGACGATGAGGGTGGCAAACCGGAAGGTGAGCCTTACGCCATTCGAAATATCCGTTGTGGTTTTGGCAGAAGAGATCTCGGGAAACAGAGTCGTGGAAAGTGGAGTGACCGCCACGACGCCCAAAACCGTGGAAACTGAAATGGCCGCTTGGTAGATGCCGAGTGACGCGGGATTGAGATAGCCGCCGACCACGACACTATCAGATGTAGTGGCAAAGATAGCAATGATCGCGGCAATCCCGAGCGGGAGAGAGTACCGGATGATTGTCGAGTACTTGTAGTCGCCCTTGCTCGCAAGCATGTGCTTTCCGACGAGGGAGAAGATCCAGAGGGAAATTAGTACGTAGAAGAAAATCCATCCGAGAAAGGGGATCTCGATCGTGTGAAAGAAGTACAGCACCGCAATCGTTAGAGCAGTCATCACCAGCCGAGAGAAAAAGAGGATCTTGGCCAGCCGCGCGTACTTTTTGAGTCCCTGCAAAAGTCCCATAAGGGTGTTGGCGGTGGCTGCAGAAAATACCCAGCCCCCGCCAAAAAGAAACGCCCACGTCCAGGCAGTGTTCTTCACAAAGTAGAGCGACAGTAGTGGTGAAATCACGAGCAGGAAAGCCGTGGTTACGCCGGTCATTAGTAACGACAACAGCAAAATCTTTCTCGCTGCACCCCAGGCCTTCTCATCATCTTCGCTCCCGTGCAGAGCCACAAATCGGGTCGCCGCCAAGTTCACTCCCAGTCCCGCAACAGTCGTGGCAATCGTCACGATCACTAAGACCGCGCTGTAAACGCCGTACTGGAAAAGTGAAACCTCGTGAATTACTACGAAGAGGAAAACGTAGCCGAGAAGGCTGGTAGCGAGATTCTGGAGAGTGAGTAACCCCATGCCCTGGACGATATTTCTTGCCCTATCGACATCGTCGTTGGATGATGGGTAGGAAAGACCGTCAGGCACGGGACGTAGTCTCAGGCCAAGACCATTTGAAAGCGCCTTAAAATACGATCTAACAGCCGAGAAGGGGAATTCCGGAGGACACTATCTTTGACCCGGCAGTTCGACGGAAGGCTGTAGCAGATTCGAGAAGATCTCTCGCTCAAGGCTCTCATTAAGCAACTGAAACAAAAAAGCCGATTCGCAAGAAACTGGGAGGAGGAATAAGAGCGACTTGAGACTTGCAGGAATTTATTTCAGAACGGCGATCCTGAAAGATTCCTGGTACCAGAACTTTTTCTGATTCTCCGCCTTTGCCTCGGTGGTCGGCAGGACGTATCTAGGCAGGCCATCCTTGAAGACGACCCGCAAGCGCTCGTCTGCCCTAAAGCCTTGAGCCGGAAGATCCGAGAGAAGCTTTCTCGACGATTCCAGCGCCGGAAGTTTGGACTTTAGAGTCTCTATGATCTTAAACAGAATCGAAATTTCGTTCGAGGCGATCAAGGCTTCCGTTCCGGTAGCAAGTTTCAGCGAGTGGTCCTCAGACTGAAGTACGACCCATCCTTTTTCCTCGCCGCTCTGATCTTTCTTCTTGTCTTGCTTTTTCTTGTCGTCTTTTCCGCCCCCTCGAGAATCAGACTCTCCCCCACCCATTCCGGACATCGGGATTTGATTGCCGGCGGATTTCAGTCGGGGATCCGTGGATTCCCTAGCGAGTCTAAGGAGAACTCCCAGCCGATCTTCATAGCGTTTGATTAGCTTCGAGTGAATCTCAATGGATTGATCCAAAACAGCGAGCACCTCGTTCAGGTTCTCAAAAGACATGACCGAGTGTGCTAGGGTTAGTTCTTCGCGCATGCTCTCGTCAGGAATCTCCCGAAATCCGGCGGTCTTGTTCTATATATCCCTGCTCGGATGGCGCGCTGCGAGACGATAGATCTCGTAGTTCCTTCTCAATGAGACGCAGAAAATGAGGAAGTAAAAGGGGGTTTAGACGGCTCTCCCAAGCAATTACTGCTTGTCGAGAACCGACTTCATGGCATCCTGGCTAGAACCCGACGATGAAGCTTTGGACCCGTCGCCAGAACTCTGGTCAGAGCTTGAGGTTGAGGTACCGCTCTTACCGGTCACACCCGACTTTGTGGGAACGAGAGCCGGAACCTTTCTCAACTCTTTGGCAACTCTCTCAAGAGTCATCACGCGGCCGCTCATCTTCTGCCGCTTCTCATTCAGCATAACTTTGATCTCGGGGATTACCTCGAGGAGGATGCGAATCAACACATCACTCTGGAACGACTCGAGAGGCCTTGAGATCATAGAGCCTGCATTGTTGAAGACGCAGACCATTCCCTGGGGGGTGAGAACGACGTCTGATATGGACGAGTCAGTCTTCGAAATCGATTCCGGTTTAATGTGATATGAGAGATTTAATGGCATGATAATTTGCTTCAGCTGGTTTGAGACTTCGGCACCATAGGTACGCTCCATCTCAATGAGCTCGAAGATCTGTTGTGTCTCTTCCTGTAGAGATTTAATCGCCATGTTAATATCGAGATCACTGCGCCCCCCTTGCGGATTCTTATGCGGAATCTGGGCTTGAACTGGTGAAGCTTGAGATGTCTCAACAGTAGCTTGTTCGGTTTTTGTCTCGGCCATTCTGATAGTTTCCCCTTTGTGCAAGCGAATTATATGTCGGAGTCGATATTAGTCGTTATGAAGCCAGAAAATAGATTCCGGATTCATTTCCCTTCTGCGGCAGTACCTTACAGATTTCGCGTCTAGTTACAGCACCTTGATATAACAAACTCTGGTTACCGAATATTCAACAAAAAGGTGTTAAACGAGTAACATGTCACAAGAATATCTGAATACCCCGCAACAGCCGCAGCAAGCAGGCAAGAGTCAAGCAGTCCAAGTCAGCAGACGGTCTCGCATGGAGACTTTCTGTGATATCCTGAAGGCGATAGGTGCAGGCGCGGAAAAGCCCACCCACATCATGTACAAGGCGAATCTTTCATGGACTGTAATGCAGTCTTACATAAGATCGCTCGAAGCTCAGGGCCTCGTAATCCCCACGGTGGAAGACGACAAAAAGACTTACCACCTCTCGGACAAGGGTTTCCAGCTTCTGAATCAATTCATCTCCATCCGGGAAGACTTGAATCTGCAGAGCGAAGCCTAAAGCTAACCCAGGGAAATTTTTTCCCTTTCCCCAACTTGGGAAAAGTCAGACCAAAACTCGGATTCCGCCCTAAATGTTTGGGACTCACTTTTTCTGTTAAAATTTTTGCTTCCTTTTCTTCGATTTATCTCGAGGATGCGTCTCATTTCCCTTTTTTCTTAGTTGATCTGAATCTGGGATCAGTACCAGATTCTCATCTGGAATAAATACAATCTTGAGAGACTTGAGAACTGTAACTCTCTGTTAATCGAATGTCGTCCGATTTCTCAAGAGTCGAATTATTGGAATTCGAATAAAATTATGTTATCTGTAAAACAGCAGGAAGAAGGACGGCTCGCCCCTCAGCTCCTGGCGGAGAGCTCCAGCGCCGCAAAGCAACTCGTGGACATCGAAATCCTCTACCTACTGACCTTTTCCCCCAAGAGCGGTTACGAACTGCGAAAGAAACTCTTGAGCTGGTTCAAGATTAGCATCAGCTACGGAACACTCTATCCTCACCTGCACTCCTTGGAAAAGATGGGTTTGATTCTCGGCACCTGGCAGCAGAAGTTCGACGAAGCCCCGCTCAAGAAACGGATGTACTCCTTGACCCCCACCGGA
>JASHXQ010000143.1 GCA_030043455.1 Nitrososphaerales archaeon
AACGCAGACTCCCTTTTCCAGTACCTGAAGGACTCTTTTGATACTCTGTACGAGGAGGGGCTGGAGAACCCGAAGATGATGAACTTTGGCATCCATGTTAGGGCGACCGGGAGACCGGGAAGGATTGTAGCCACGGAGAGGTTTCTAAAGTACCTAAAGGGCTTTCCGGATGTCTGGATCGCACGTAGGGAAGAGATCGCGCAGTGGTGGCTGGAGCACTACAAGCCGAATTCGTAAAGAGAAACCGAGGTAATTTTGCTCGTGAGCTACCGGGAAGCCACGGTGTACATTGACGGGAAGTTCGTGAAGGGCGATGACGCCAAGATTTCGGTGTGGGATCATGCTGTCCTCTATGGAGACGCCGTGTTCGATACTGCGCGGGTTTACGACGGAAAGATCTTCAAACTGGACGAGCACATCGATAGGCTTTATGATTCTGCAAAAGGTCTCGCTCTAAAGCCACCCGTGAATGCGGCGGAGCTAAAGAGGATCGTGGTCGAGACAGTGAAGAGGAATGGCGTCACCAGCGGGCAGATCCGAATTATAGTGACGCGAGGGGAGGGGCCTCCTGGAATAGATCCCACAGTCTGTCCGAAGGCTTCCCTGATTGTTAGCGCCCTTCCCGTTGCTCCCATGTTGGGACGTTCCGGTGTCCGGCTTCTCATTTCCACGGTACGCAAAAAGTCCCCCATTGCGGTGGACTCTAAGATCAAATCGATCAATTATATCGACAACATCCTGGCCAAGATCCAGGCGAAAGCTGCCGGGTTTGACGACGCGATCATGCTGGATCCTTCTGGCTACGTTGCGGAAGCTTCAGGGGCTAATATCTTCTACGTCAAGAAGGGAAGGCTGTTCACTCCGCCGGCGACCGTTGCGCTCGAAGGAGTTACGAGAGGGACTATTCTAGACCTTGCAAGAGGTCTGGGGATCGAGACAAACGAGGGGCAGTGCACAACGCAGGATCTCTACTCGGCAGACGAAGTCTTCCTTACCGGCACAGGAATCGATGGAATCGTCCAAACAGTCGAAATTGACGGGAGAAAGATCGGGAATGGCTCTTGGCCGATCTCGGACAGGCTGCGCAAGGCCTACACTGAATTAATTCACTCGAAATATCTGACACCGGTGGCCTAGCGCCCTAATCAAGTTCCACGACTGGTGCCACGGAAGCCTTTGCCGGAGCTGAGGACAATCTCCTGAAGAGGTTCCGCCGGCGCTTCGGATCGCTGAGAAGTTGCCAAGTAGCTCCCAGGATGAACGCGTCGATCATGAGCGCCACTGTTACGAGCAACTGCAGATCCGGAAACGCAACCAACCCCGGGTAGACCGGCAGTACGGATCCTGAGTCTCATATTAAAGTCAGGTATATCGTCTCCCGCTATGTTCGGATCGCGATCTTCCGCCGAAAGCTTGCGGGATCGTTCTATCCCACGAAACTTATCCAAAATTTATTGCGGCGGCGTGATCGTCCTAAGCTTGTAGGGCTTTTCCAGCCGATCCATCTCGTCTTTACTAAGCTGAATATCCATAGCCTGAATGGCTTCTTCCAAGTGATGCATCTTCGTCACGCCGACGATGGGCGAAGTGACAAAATCATGGTTTAGCACCCATGCCAGCGCGATCTGAGAGACAGCGACACTCCTTTCCTTCGCAATAGCCTCTACGACATCTAGCACATCAAAATCCTCCGGGCGGAAGAATCTTGGCCCAAAAGGTTTGTCGGAGCGATAGCGGGGCGAGTCCGGTTTTTCATCACGTTTGTACTTTCCGGTGAGGAACCCCCTCGCCAGCGGGCTCCACGGCAGCATCGCGATTTTCTGATCCTTTAGCAGAGGGATTACCTCCCTTTCCTCCTCCCGGTAACAGAGGTTGTACTGGTCCTGCATGCTGATAAATTCCGTGATTCCCAGTAGGCGGCTCGTGTAGATCGCCTTTGTAAACTGCCATGCGTACATCGTCGAGCCTCCAATATAGCGTATCTTTCCACCGTGGACAAGATCGTCCAGAGCAATCAGCGTCTCTTCGACTGGCGTCTCGTAATCCCACCGATGCGTTTGAAGGAGATCCACGTGGTCGGTTTGCAATCTCGTGAGGGATCTGTCCATTTCGCGCATGATATGGTACCGGGAAAGACCTCGGTCGTTAGGACGCTGCCCCACGGGAAAGTACAGCTTGGTCGCAAGGACGATGTCATCCCTGTAGTCCTTCAGAACTGCGCCGACGATTTCCTCGGATCTCCCTGCTGAGTAGAGGTTGGCGGTATCGAAGAAATTTATCCCGAGATCGATCGCGCGATCTGTAATTTTCTTTGCTTCATCCTTTTCGATCATCCATTCTTCAGAGTTGCCAAAACCCATTGTCCCGAGGCAGAGCTTGGAAACCTTCAGCCCCGTATTCCCGAGGTTCACGTAGCGCATGAAATTTCGTGGGCCGCTGGCCCCTGCGCTACATTAAGACTTTCTCTTGGATCAGGAGGAATTCCTAGAGAGTTCTTCGGCTTATGCGGTCATAGGCCGGATTGTAGGGACGGTCGGAGCAGTAGTCATCATATCCTCTATTTCGCGCAATTCCTTCCATAGAGTTTCCTTTGATTGCGGATCGAGTGGAGCATAGGGAGCTCGAGGAGGACCTGCAGCTAGACCCGCGAATTCCGCGCAGGCTTTCAACCACGCCACTTCATTTTCTGAAGTGAGGTTTCGGAACAGGTTCGAGAACTTTACGTGATAGGGAAGGGCTCGTTTCAGATCTTTTTTCATGCAAGCATCGTACAATTCGAGAGCTGCCTTGGGTACTCCGGGGCCAGCCATCGACACCATGCCGTTAGCTCCGAGGAGTGAATCGGCCAAAAGCCAGAATTCTCCACCAGCGAACACGTTGATCCGCTTGGAAATTCTACTTATCACCCTGGAGCGGTGCAAAACATCGAAGCTCGATTCTTTCACTGCTTTGATACGATCGAGCTCCATCAACCTGTCCCAGAGCTCGGCCGTGATATTGAACCTGAAGGAGAAAGGGTTGTTGTAGAGCATGATCTGGATTTCATTTGCAGCCTCGTTCACCGCCCTAAAGTGAGTGTATGCTTCTTCTTCGTTGCAGGGAATCAGATAGGGGAGACCAATCATCACACCGTCGGCGCCGGCGTCCTCAGCGTACTTTAGCCGGGCTATGCACTCTCTCGTGTTGTGAAAAGTTGC
>JASHXQ010000144.1 GCA_030043455.1 Nitrososphaerales archaeon
TTGCATCGCGCCTAGTAACTTGAATTGCAACCCATTTGTCCTTGAATTGCTTGAAGATTTCGGCCAATTCGAGCTCCTGAGTTTCAGATCCAACGGTGCTCAACTCTTCCACCTGCAGACCGTCGTTGGATCTCTCCCTAAAAAACTAGGCTCACATTTGGGAGAGTGTTCTAAGCGCTTTCTTTACCGCACCCCGAGTGAGGTCTACGCGGTATGCATTTCCCGTGCCATAGGTCAACGGCGTCGCATCGGAAACCGCGGCATTCGCAGCTCCGGTGAACACGTCTTCAGCGTTGGAGCCTGTGATGGACTTGCCAATCAGATATGATTCGGCGGCCGAAGCCCGGTGGGGGATCACGCTGACACCTCCCAGCACGATACTCGCGCTCGAAACGTTGCTTCCTGAGAAATCGAGAATTACTGCCGCGCTTGCAAGGGCAAAATCCCAGGTTCCCCGATCTCGAATCTTGTAATAGATACTCTTGGATGTTGACGACGGCTTCGGAACAGTGAATTGAGTTAGGATCTCATTCTGTCCGACGGTGTTTTCCTTTACGATACCGCTGATCACGCTGATCCCCGGAAGCAATCCATCCATGGAGATAGTCCTCTCGCCTGATCCATAAATGGTGGCTGTTGCTCCCAGAGCTGACAGCGCCGGGCCGATGTCGCCGGCATGATTCGCGTAGCACAGCCTCCCTCCGAAGATGCTGTGATAGTATCGGTTGTCTCCGATGGCTCCGTAACAAACGTTCCCGCCGTTTCTCCAGCAATCGTAATTATTCCGAAGGTAAGGACACCAGACTTCCTGGAGAACATCTCCCGCAACCGTGCCGACGTTTCTAATCTGCAAGGTAGCGACCTGACCGGCGGCCTGCGCGAGGACCGGCATGGAACTATTGACGTTCGGATCCGTGGCTACCTGGTTGATCTGTGTGGTAGCACCGATCGTAATGCTGTTGGAGTTGTTAGTAATTCCACTCAGATTGAGTCCGGAAATGTCAATCAGATGGGTAAAAAGGTGCTGCTTTATTCGATTCTTGTTGCGGGAGATAATGTCGGAACCCCCGGCAATCACTGCCGCTTCCTGCCCGTACTGCGCGAGGAGGGAGACTGCTTCGCTGAGCGACGTGGGTTGGTGCAGTCCAAATTGGGATACTTCAGTTCGCATTTTTTTCCATACCTCTTATGAAGGAATCATATTCTGCGATCTCATCCAATTGAGACCGGCCACGATGTCCTGTTTGGTAATGGGGAGATGCTCAAATCGGTAACCCCCCATGGCGTTGGAGATAGCGTTTGCAAGACCCGGGCTGTAGCAGATGATCACGTTTTCCCCGATCCCTTTTGCCCCGTAAGGTCCGATCGGATCGATGTACTCTTCCCAGACGGTATTGACTTCATCCGGAAGCTCCATGATCGTAGGAATTCTGAAATCGTGAAAGTTGGGGTTCATGTCCATTCCCGTTGTGGGATCGATCCACCGCTCTGTGTAGAGAGATTCCCCAAGTCCCATGAAAAAGCCTCCCCTGCTCTGGCTCTCCGCGCCCTTCGCGAACACTACCTTGCCGATGTCCATCGCACTCGTGTAGTTGTTTACATGCACCTGCGCAGTCTCAATGTCAACCTGGACCTGGAAGAATTTTACACCGCCCACTCTGTACGATACTCCCGCGGGAGGAGTGAACGATCCGTATCCGGTCATTGGCGCGGAAAGAAGCGCGGCCGCATCCTGGAAACTCATTCCGACGCTCGGATTCTGCTCCTGATAGATCATGTTGTTCCCGAAGACCAAAGTACTTGCAGGAACGCCTAACTTTTGTGCCACAATGGGGAACCACTGCCTGGCCAGATCTTTGGCCGCCGCGATGAAGGACATCCCGCCCACCCGTGTTGATCTACTGCCTGCAGTTACTCCGGTCGGAGTCGTCATGGAGGTATCCGACTGCACCATCGTGATCGCCGAAAGAGTGGGATCAGTCAGGCCGAGGGACTCCGCTGCCAGGATTGCTAAAGTAGTGTTACCCCCAGCTCCGTGATCTGTTAAACCGGTGAACGCCGTAACCTGGCCACTAGGTGCGACTTGAAGCTGGCCGGTGATGGGTGGAGATAGCGCTCCTTTCTGTGAGTTTAGAAGTGCCAAACCGTAACCCGTCAGGGTCTGACCCTGCAGGTTGACCTTTCCCCATCCGGGCCATTTTTGCGACCACCCAAACGTCGCCATTGCCTTATTGAAAGCGGCAGGCATGCCATAACCGCTGTACGGAAATCCATTGGTGGGGTCAATCGGCTGGGGACCGGCCCTCATGTTCGCTGCCCTAAAAGCCGCTGGATCCACATTGAGCTTCTGCGCGAGCATGTCCACCGCGTATTCCATGATAAAGTGACCCTGACTCTCCCCCACGTCTCTCATAGAGGAGGCCAGGTGATAGCTGTTGGTGTTAGCGGGAAAGACATCAACTACGTAATTCTGCACGTTGTAGAGATTCACAAAGTCGCTTACGGCGTCTGAACCTTCCGATCCGCCGTATGCGCCGACATTCACAAACAGTGTGATTTTGAACCCTGTGAGGATTCCTGCTTTGGAAGCGAGACTGATGTAGCCCCTGATCGGGAAACGATGGGTCATGATCTCCGCCTGGTTCATTCGAGTCGGCCCGTACTTTACCGGCAGACCAGCTTTCTGAGACATTGCGGCAGTGATCGCGATATGCTCCCCTCCGATCTTGTCACCGAGTGCCATGCCCAACACCGCACCGCCTTCCTTACCGCCTAAAGCAGTCGTGACGATCACATTGCTGGCTGGCAACCCGAAGTACGACGCAATCGTGGTCTTGTCCAGATCTGCCCATTCGCTGCCCACATGGACAGTGAGAACCCCCGCAGACCAAAGAGCTACGACTGCCCAGGGTTCCATTTCATAGTGCTGCTCTAACTGAGTGTCGAGACGAACGTTCTCCAGAGTGGTATCGGCGTTGGCAAAGGCCGAATTCACATCTCCCTGCTCAATGTGGATCGAAGCTGGAACGACCCCGGTCTCTGGGGCGTACCCTCCAGAAGGTGCATTTCCTCCTGGCCATAGATTGACAGTTCCAGGCTGCAGCGCGTCCTCCTGATCGTTCACCCAGGGCAGGCTGGTGTATTCTACGTCAATCAAATCCACAGCATCTTCGACCTCGTCAGTGCTTGGCGCGGCGACGGCGCATATGGGTTGCCCGGGGTACAGAGTTTCGTTTACTGCGAGGGGCGCCCTAGCTCTTCCGTTGGTGGACCAGTAAGAATATGGAGGAAGATCTGCGGCAGTGAGGACGACATATCCGGCCGCCTCAGCCTTGCTCGTATCCAGCTTGGTGATTATAGCGTGAGGAGCGGGAATCGTGACCATGCCCAAGTACAGCATCGAGGTGTATAGAGAGGAAAGACCCAGATGTCCGGGGTTGATGTCGTAGGTGTAAACTCCCACCCCCGTAATTTTTCTCTTGATATCCCTCCGGTTGATATTGGGATTTCCCACGAGAGCGGGATTTCCCTCAAGGGGCGTGCTCATTTTACTGGGAAGAACCTCCCAGACTTTGCGCCGCGGCTTGCACGGCCTCAATCACATTCAGGTAAGTTCCGCAACGACACAGAATGCCTTCCAGGCCTGCTTGAATTTGCGCCTGAGTAGGGTTCGAATTGGTCTTTAAGAGGGCGGTCGCAGCCATCACCCGGCCAGCCTGGCAGTAACCACACTGGCTGGCGTCAGCAGGCACCCAAGCCTCCTGCACCGCGTTCAGGACATTATCCGTGCTTCCTCCCTCTACAGTGAGTATGTTCTGCCCCTGAGCCGCCCTCACGGCCAGGTACGTACAAGAGTAAACAGGAATATTGTCAATCAGTACCGTACAGCCGCCGCACTCCATTCTGTTGCATGGCCGCTTGGTCCCGATCAAGTTGAGGGTCTCTCGCAAAACATTCACCAGCATATCCCGCGGTTGGACATTTACCGAATAGCTGTGTTGGTTTACGATCAATGTAATCGCCCTAGTGGCAAAAGCATCCGAAGGAGTAGGAGACGTCGGCGCAGTCTGGAGCAACGCTCCCGATGCGGATTTGAGTCCCAGTCCGCCGACACCGACGATCGCCACGCCAGCCGCGCTGGCCTTCATGAACGTCCTTCTGGAAACTGTTGGACTTCCGTCCTCGCTAAAATTTACATTTTCTGACGAAGAATCTTTCAGATCCTCATCGGACACGCTCTCGGTTGAGGACAACCTTTTTTCTTCACCTACGACCCAGTCGGGCAACGTAAATACATTTCCCCCTCACAAAAAGCTTCAATTTTCAATTTTCAATGCATAAAAGATCTAGAAGATAGTTTTTTCCTCGTTCCATGGATCTTCTTGTAAACTTATTAGGCGATTAGCAGTACCGTCAGAGGACTTGATTCTTCGCAGAATCAAAGCGAGAAGGGCTATTTCGATCTTTCTCCCGATTTTCATTGTGGCTGCAGTGATTCTTGTAATAGCAGTCGCTGCCTATTTCGCGATCCAGTTTCCGGGCAGTCTTCCAACCAATACCTCCACGCCAACAACTTTCACTGTAACTAGTGGATCGTACTCCTACGTGACTTACGGTGATGCGAATCTCACGCACGCCATAATTTATATTGTCGAAGGGGCTTCTCAGGGAAAGGAAGTTCCCTTTAGTCCCCAGAATGCTACGGTCGTGATCGGGCAAAACAATACTGTAGTGTGGGAAAATCTGGACGTCGTTAATCAGACGATCATGGAAACGAGTGGGATGTTCAATCAGACTTTGGCCCCTCTGGCGGAATGGAACTATACGTTCACCAATGCGGGTACCTATTCTTATACGAATCCACACTTTCCCTGGGAGAACGGTACCGTGACCGTGGTTTCCTAATCGCATCTTCCTCGATTCCACCGAAATTTTGAAGTAATAATGCCCTAAAATTGCTCTCGTTTTTTAGTAGATCTGCTTCGTAATTTCAAAATTTCATGGGAAGTGCTTTGGTCGACACTACAACTCTGATCGTGATCAGCACTATCGTTCAGACAATCGTGATCACGATTACGCTGATAGTCTTCGTCATGCAATTTCGCAGTCAGGAAAGGGCCATCCGCGAAGCATCCTATCAAGGCTTGATGGGACGTTACAACGATTATATCACCGGGGTGGTTCAGAATCCGGCCTTAGGAAGACTCCTTGCAGGCGATGATGCAATTACTCCGGAAGAGTCGTCAGTTTACGGAAATCTGCTCGTCGCGTACGGAATTATCGAGGAGGCTTTTCTGCTCCGTCAAAAAAAGTGGATAACTGAGGATGAGTGGGGACAGTGGTCTGCCTTCCTGCGAGCCCTCGCCACCCGTCCACAGATGAAAGTAGTCTTTGAGCGATCCCGGGGGACGTTTGATAGACGGTTCGAGGAATTCACTTCGCAGATGTACAAAGAAATTGAGGCAGCAGAGTCGAAAAAAACTAGTGGGAGAAACTAACTGACCTAAAATCTAAAGAAATTCTTGTGGAGGTCTCTTTTTCCGCTTTTTCGTTTCTATCTGCCCCATCGTTGCTGATAATGGACCTTCCTGTAACAGTCCTCAAGTGTTGCATTTTCCTCAAAGTATACCCGTAAACGATGTATTTTCTGGGCTCTGTGGACAAATGTACACGCGGCGAAATATACTTCGGGAGACCTCTATATCCCGAATCAGGGGCAAGCAAGTATTGAACGCCACAAGTCCTTCGAGAAGAGCTCAAAGTCGGCACATCGCTCTCCTACGTCCACCCGGAAATGGGATGATCGAATATATGATCACCTGCAGGAATGAAATCGGGGCTCTTTCGGCAATCTCCGGAATATTTGCAAAGCACGACTTGAACATTGAAGTTACCTACGGCCACGCCGAGAGGCAGGGCAGCAATTATCTGTTGATTCTGTACGCCGATTTTGCCAATGCCTCCTGCACCGTAGAGCAGACGGTGAAAGAGCTAAAGGAGCTTCTTGTCGTACACCAGGTCGAGGTCGATGCTGACGCGCGACAACGATTTGACAATTTTCTGTATCCAGTCATCAATGTGGACGAGGACCGGGCAGTAATCATGGGTCTGAACGCGCTAATCAAACTGGAACAGACACTGTGTGAGAGAATTGGCAGCGGTGGATCGGCTTTTCTTTTCGAGATGGGAAAGAATTACTCTATTGAAAATTTCAAGATACTCAAGGCCAACTTTTTTGCACAAGATCCTGATTCGCAGCTCAGAAATCTGGGTGATTTCCTGAAAGCATCCGGGTGGGGCATTTTCGACATAAAGAGGGTCCCGGGGGGATTTGACGTGATGATTTCCGATCCCCAACTACTCGATGGCCATACTTTCGTCGATACTCGCTTCATGTATGGGATGCTCGCCGGTGCCTTGCAGTCGATTTTCGGAGAAGCTTTCTTTGTTCTCGAAACCAGATACGACACAAGAGCGAATTTTATTCTCGTAAAGCTGAGAGTCAAAAAATAGACGAGGAGCATCTTTCCAAATCCTGGCCAGATCAAAACTTCACTTGCGAGTCAGGGGGAAGCAACTTGTTTTCAAAGATTTATGAGCTGGATGATGAGGTCATCGAAAATGGCTTGGCAAGGACGAATATTGCGGTAGATGATGGGATTGCAACCGCAGTTGCTGATGAAGCCACGCGGTTCAACAGAACTTTGTACGGATTTTCGAACGAGTGTTTGGAGGCTGTCCTGAAAATACTGCGCGACGGGGGCGATGTTGAAGGAATCTATCCCTTCTGGCTCCAGTCGAAGATGTCCAAGGAAGTCGATGGAATGCCCTTTTTGAACAGGAGTCTGCTGGATTCGATGGTGAAGATGTTCTATTCGACGAATCCTGAAGCCTGCGTCAAGATTTTCTTCGACACCGGAGTGCTATTCGGGTCGTACGCCAAATTAAGAGCGAAAGATCTTGAAAATCTGTTAGGTCTAGTTAACCTGGTCAAATTTTCCATTCCCGCTAGGCTCTTTGAAATGCGGCAAAGGGAGGACGAAGACTCCCAAAAGATGATCTACGTTCTGAGGTATATTTCGGGCATATCCAACGAAATGACGATCTGTATGGCGCACTATTTCGATGGGTTATTGTCTTGCTATTCCTCGACTCGACATCTCACCACTTCGTCTAGCGGAGTGATCGAGATCGAAATCAGACCAGATTGAAAGGATATCCAGGTCTCGGGTAGAGATGTGTCCGGGATGATTATGGTTTTTTGTAACCCGTACCACTACACAAAAAAGATGTGGATAACGCCTAACTTCCAAGCTTTTCATGTTCCGAAATTGGCAATATTTATAATCCGCTTGGATTTCTCATCCAACGATGTAATGGAGCTTGATCTCTGGGTTACGCTCGACGATGAACGATGAGTGGCAGCTAAACCTCCACAAGATCCTGCAGTACGTTGCAAAAATTCACGGAGATACCGAAATTGTCTCGAACCGAACCCTTCAAGGGGGAGGGATGCTAAGGTACAATTATGCTCAAGCACTGAAGCGAATATACGCGTTGGCATCAGGGCTGCGCATTGCAGGCGTGGGGCCCGGAGATCGAATTGCCATCCTCGACTGGAATGATCACCGATATTTTGAGTCCTTCTATGCGATCTCGAGCCTGGGAGCGATCGTCGTCAATCTGAATCTGAGGCTGCATCCCGA
>JASHXQ010000009.1 GCA_030043455.1 Nitrososphaerales archaeon
CTGCATCCTCCGGCCCGATTAGGGCGTTATGAAATTTAGTGAAGAAGTAAGGCTCAGTCGGCGGGCTCTGATTTTGTTCCTTGCTGTGAGCAAGGTAATTCACCGCTGCGCAGTAAATTTTCTCCGGAAATTGTACTGGGGGTGCCAGTCTAACCAAACTAATACCAGTTCCGGATTGCTCCGTGATCTGAGAAAAACTGCCCCTCACGAAATCCAGCGATCCGGTGGAAAGGATTTGATCCACATTGGGAAACACCTTTCCTGACTTGTCCGAAATGGGATAGATTTTCGAATCTTGAACGAGTCCGGCCTTCAATCTGGAATCATCATAATAATTGGCTAGTTTCAATTTCCCATGATCATTTTCAAATCAAACATCAAAAAGCATTTTCCATGCGGTCTGACCGTTAGAGCGTAATCGTCGGATAACTTTGTATGTCTAGGAAATTTCCTGAGATTTCCGGTTAAGAAAATTGAGCCGGCCTACAGAACGGATTGGGTTCATCGGAGTGGGAATCATGGGAAAATCGATGGCGTCCAACTTGATGAAGAAAGGATACAAGATGACAGTGTACAATCGGAGCAAGAAAACAGTAGAGGAACTTCGTTCACTGGGAGCTGAGGTGGCGAATTCCCCTGAGGAAGTAGCGAGCCGGTCAGACATTGTCATCGACATGGTCACCGATGCGCCCGATGTTGAGCAGGTTCTTTTGGGGAATAACGGGGTAATTGCGAGCGCCAGATCGGGCCTAGTGGTAATCGACATGAGTACGAACTCCCCCGAGGTAGCCAAAGCTATGCATGCCAGACTGGGAGAAAAGTCTGTGGAGTTTCTCGACGCTCCAGTCACCGGGGGCGATAAGGGTGCGCGGGAAGGGACTCTTACGATCATGGTCGGCGGAAAGAGAGAGGTTTTCGATCGTTGCAAGCCGGTGTTTGAAGGCATGGGAAGGGAGATCGTCTACATGGGAGATCCGGGCTCAGGACAAGCCATGAAGCTCTGCAATCAAACCGCGGTCGCGATCCACACACTCGCCACGTGCGAATCCCTACTCCTTGGTTCTTCCTGCGGGCTGAATTCAAAGGATGTCCTGCGGGTCCTCACCTCAGGGGCAGCGAACTCTTGGAACCTCACGAATCTCGGACCAAAGGTTGTAGTGAGAGACTACGAGCCGGGCTTCAAGGCGGCTCACCTTCTGAAAGACCTCCGTTACGTTATCCAGCTTTCCGAGGAAAATAGGCTCACGCTCCCGGGAAGTTCCATGGTCTACCAGCTCTTCAACTCCATCATGGCTGAAAACGAAGGAGAGAAGGGCACGCAGATCCTCGCCAAAGTCTTGGAAAAGCTTGCAGGAAGAGAGATCCGCTAGACCCCCGTACTTTTTCGACTATTCTTGCAAAACATTGATCCTCTCTATATTTTCACCCCCACTGTAGTGATCGCTCTAAGTGTCGCTCTGATTCTATACTGGAAACTTTCTGGACGACAATTCACTCGCTACGCCCTAATTTTCTCGCTCGTAGCTTACGCGGGCGCGATCATAATCAAAGTAGTCTTTCAACTCCTCACAGTGAACGCAGTCGATACCACCTTTGGAAACGAGAGCGTTGTCACGGGCTTGTATTATGGATTGCAAACTTCCTTCTTGGAAGTCGGAGGAGCCTATGTCGTCGCCCGGTTTGCAGTTTCCAGAAAAAGATTCTCTGAAAAAGATGCGGGATCCTACGGCATCTCGCTTTCCTTCTGGGAGAACGGAATTTATCTCGGCCTTTTTTCTCTAATCAGTCTCGTGTCGATTTACGCAGTCCTCGCCGCCGGCCCCACGGCATCCGCTACACTAGTGTACAACGCTCTCCAGAAGAGTGAACCCTCCCTTTTCGATCCGCCAGCGAAGGTGCTCCCGGTAGTAGCCTTGGGAATTCTGGAGCGGATCTCTTCCATGCTGGTTCATTGCGCTTGGGGCTACCTAACTGTCCTCGCTGCAGTTTTCAGGAAGTATAGTTACCTTTTCGTTGCCCTACCCATGGGGCTCATTGACTTTTTCGTGCCTTTTGCCCCACTTTTCGGATTGGCAGAGTTCGAAGCTATTATTTTCTTATTTTCACTTGTTTCCATTCTCGTTGCGTTCTTGATCGGGCGGAATTCGCCGAAGAGCCTGTCCTCTCCTGAGCAGCCTTCAAATCCTGCGCCCGGGACGGCGTCGTCACCATAATATAGTCTCGCAAATCCCCGATTGGAGCGACCCTGATTGGTTCTCGGGATAGACATCATAGGCTTTGGTGCGGTTGGGAAAGAACTAGCCAAACGGATCGCTACGGACGAGACTCTACGCAGTTCCTTCGCCGTAGCGTCAATCACTGATTCCAGTGGCACGATCTATCCTCGTTCGGCGCAGGATGTAACCAAAGCTGTGGAGTGGAAAACCGCGGGGAAGAAAAAACTTGATGCCTCGGGAATTGAGAAAAAGCCCGGGAAAGCCGGCTCGCAGGTCGGCGTCGACGTCACGACGAGTGACTACAAGAAGCCCGAGGAGGCAAAGAAGCGCGCCACTGATATCTTGGAATCTGGGAAACACTTTGTGAGTGCCAACAAGGTCGCCCTAGCATACTACTTCTCGGATTTGTTTGAACTTTCCCGGAAAAAGAGACTCGCCATAGGATATGGAGCCACTATTTGCGGGGGAGTCCACGCAATCAGTGTTGCAAGGAGAATGGCGGGTGGGGAGATCCAGTCAGCGTCGGCCGTTCTCAATGCATCCACAACTTTGATTCTGTCTATGATGGAGGACGACTCCTCAGTAACTATGGACGAGGCAAGCAAAAAAGCCGCGGGGGACGGAATTCTGGAAAGTGACTGGGGAATAGATCTTGACGGCATCGACGCCGGGGCAAAGAGTGCGATTCTCGCGAACGTTCTCTTTCCGGAATCTCATTTCACGTTGGGAGATGCAGCTATCCGGGGAATCAGAGATGAGAAAGCTCAGGCAGCAATCAAGTTCCTCGCGCAGAAAAAGAAAGAGACCGGAGAAAAGATGCGGCTCGTCTCGGAGATTACGAAAGACAGTATCTCCGTAGAACCGAGGACGGTTCCAGGAAGTTCCCCGCTTGCGGTTCCGGGGCGATATAACGTGGTAGTCCTTAACACAAACTCTCTGGGCGAAATCGCAGTCCGCAATCTGGGTGGCGGAGTAGCTCTCACGGCCTCTGTGATCATCGGCGACCTGAAAAATATCGAGAGGCAGACGAAACGGAGTTAGGGCGTGTGGTGCCTTTA
The DNA here is from genome assembly GCA_030043455.1 of Nitrososphaerales archaeon. The sequence continues at coordinate 3,275 of JASHXQ010000009.1, forward strand.
AATTACCGCTCTTGAATCCTTTTTGGATTCTTTAGAAAAACACCTATGACTCGGACACTAATTCCCACTATAAGCCTAGTAGCCGTCTGTAAATGGCAAGTGACCACAGATGTCTAAATCAAAAGAAGCTTTCTGTGAGAGTGTCAGCGAGGAGACGCCGGAGCATATTCAGGAGCCTCCAGGCGTCTGAATTTGTAAATTGCCATTGAGGCGACCCATGATAAAATAAAGATCGCAACAATTCCATAACCCAGTGTCTCGAAATTCAATGCGTTCAACCAGTTCCAAAATGCTCCACTTAATTTCAGTTCACCAGATAACACTTGAAGTACTTCGACACCGCCTATAACAAAGGCGACAAGGACAGAAATCGCCGTGATCGTTAGATTGTAGTAGATCTTCCGGATTGGCTTCAGGAAAGCCCAGCCATAAGCCATTCTCATCGCAACAGCATCTGTCGTGTCCACGAGAACCATCCCGCAGGTAAACATGAAGGGGAGGACGAGGATCATCCAGAGAGGTACCGAGGAAGAAACTCCCACTCCGACACTGATAGCGATTAGGGCAATCTCACTCGCAGTATCAAAGCCCAGTCCAAAAAGTACTCCAATAGGGTAGATGTGCCATGGCTTCTTGACTATCTTGAAAAGTGGTGAGAAATACCGGTTGAGAAAGCCTCGCTTGTTCAGTAGTTCCTCCAGCTGGATCTGATTGAGTTCGCCGTTCCGCAGCTGAGTGTAAATACGGTAAATCCCGAGCACAATTACGATATTGACCAGACCCAAGAGCCATAGAAAAGTCCCGGATATGGCAGTTCCAATGATTGCCCCCGAACTCTGAAGCAGGGGAATTGAGCCCGATATAGCCCGGGTAGACACTACCAAAGCCACGATCAATCCCACGACTATCGTAGAGTGTCCCAGCGAAAACCAGGTCCCGACAGTCAATGGCTTTTTGCCTTCCTGCATGAGTTTTCGAGTTGTGTTATCTATTGCCGCGAGGTGATCAGCATCTACACCATGCCTCAGTCCAAAGACGTAGGCGACGATCCCTAGACCGGCGAGCACGACAGACATGTTGCCAACAACCGAGGATGCGACAAAACCGAAGACGGTAGCGCCGACTATCGGGGCGTAAATCCCCAGAATCTTCAGCTTTTCCTCGCGTGAGATACCGGTCAGAGGACTCGGCTGGGAGACAGTCGCCATGGCCGGACCCGGCGGGCTGGATGTGCTATATTAGACATGACCCAAATCAAGCCATAATCAAGAAGGGTCTGATTTCGGGTACGGATTAGCTATTTGGTCATCCTAAAAAGCCGAATTGAAACTGTGAATTTCCAGAGAAATCAATTGTTGATGAGCCCTTCCCGAACTTTTCTCGACTCGGGATGTCTTTTCAATTTGTGAAACAAGGATTAGATCAGTTATTTCTTTAGCGAGATCATAGAACCCCTTTGAGTCAGATGACGGAACAGACCCTGGTTGAGGTAGACAAAGTAGCGAAGAGCTTTCCCAGCAAATCAAAATCCGATCGTGAGATGGTGAAGGTGCTGGGAAGCGTCTCGTTTTCTCTCAAGAAAGGCTCCTTTACGAGCATCATCGGACCCTCAGGGTGTGGGAAGACCACCCTTCTCAAGATCATTGACGGTTTAATCAAGCCGGACTCGGGC
>JASHXQ010000145.1 GCA_030043455.1 Nitrososphaerales archaeon
ACACCCACTACCGCCAGTGTAAGTGCCATTGCCAGAAACCTGGAGGAAGGCAATATCTCAAGCCCACAATATAGGGCATTGAGATAGTTATGACTTCTACGAGATCGCGATCTTCGCAAACTCTGCTGTATCGGAATTCGATTGCTCCGGGTAGCTAAATTGTGGAAATATTCCCTCTTACTTCTTCGGGCGCAGGACAATATAGGCTATTATCACACCCGGAACTACTAGCAAGTAAGAAGCCAATGTGCCCCACCAGATTCCGATAACAGGATACAATTCTCTAACAGCTACCGAGTAAGGCACGACGGTCAACACTGCCGTGACCATCGTGGGCATGGCAAACGTCTTCGAAAATTCCAGACCCTGCCTCTTGTTTAGAACAAAGAGCGAAGAAGTCGAAAGCGCGGGAAAGGCTGTCGGTATAACCCCAATCTGGGGGCCCGCAATCTGGCTGGTGAGCACTGACAGTGAAACCACCGTCCCTCCAAGCAACATGCGGGACAGAATATTCAGAAAAGATCTCGGCGCTCTATTGGGCTGCTTCTGTACCCTCACCTCTTTGCGAAAGAGAAAATATACCGCAGATGACACGACAGCACAGCCCAGGAGGGAGATCCCAAAGTCTTCCAAACTAACGAGTGAGACGAGCGATGCTCCGAGAAACCAGATGAGGAGCGAGATAATCATCGCTTTCCAAAAGTTCTGTTTCGCGAGGAGAGCGTATGACAGGAGGAACACCGGGGTCAAGCTAAAAATCAAAGGAAAGTCAGTCGTGGCCGCTGCTGCGACCTGTGCAGATTGATTCCACCCTATGAACAGAAAACTGAACGCGGCCGTGGAGGGAAACCCGGCGATCAGCCCACCGTAGCCACTTCCGTAGATCTCACCAAACCAAGTTACAAAGGCCACCCAACCACCCCCGATCACAAATGCTCCAATTACGTGAAGCAAAAGAGAATATTCGGACATGATCTACACGACTTGGAACTGAGAGGTTATGATCCCAACCGGGATCTTTACCTTTTTTGAGAATTTCTTCATGAGCGAAGAAAGTGCGTACTACACGCGCTGGCTCTTACCACGCCTAGCTGCGTAAAATGGGCTCGAAAAAAAGGGGGGAGGTGGAGGAAAAGCCTGTTCCTCCGTTATGAGGGGTGGTTTTTAGCGGACCGTAAAAGCGCCCATCGCGGTTCCGTAGTCTCCGATCGGATCGAACGCGATGATCCCCACCGAGTATTCGCCGCGCAACCAAGCTGGCGATCCACTTGTTGTGAAGACTCCCATGAAGGAGTGAGTTGCATCATTGTAAGTCAGGGGCAACCCACCTTGTATTCCTGGCACCGACAAGGGAGAGATTACCGTCCCATTGGCGAGAGTCAGTGAAATGTAGGCTTGAACGGTACCCACCGTCAACAGTTGGCCATTCCCATTGACGATCTTCACCGAAACCGTCTCCTTCCCTCCGCTGAGTGCAACTGTCGACGCAGACAGTTTTAGATTCAAATTCATCGTGTACGGTGCAACCCGCACTGTTTCAGACATTGTTCCCCTATCTCCCATATGATCGTCTCCGCTGACAGTGATAGTATAGAACCCGGTCGGATCTTTCGGATGGATCTTGAAGGTTCCCGACCAGAGGGTTTCAGTTGCGTTGAGGAGGGACATGTGGACGGTTCCAAGAGTAACCCCGTCAGAGCTGACGGTAGCTTTGAACGAGCCGGTTGCTACTCCGGTAGTAGCATAAATGGTCATCTGATCACCCAGGACGTACGTAGTAGAATCGGTGTAGGGGTAGATGAAGAGTCCCACGTTTATCCATGAATAAGCCACCGCCGCTCGATTACCATGCTTATCCACTCCCATAAACACCACAACCCAGGCTCCTTGATCAGCCGTTCGTGGAATTTTGAAATTGCCCTCCCAGAGAGCAGCAGTACTGTTGTAATGCAGATCAACCGTGCCCTCCAGCTTCCCGTTGACATTATTGAGATAGAAACTGGCCGTGTAGTGGGCTCCGCCTCCACCGATTACAAACATGGTGTTGGCGGGATTCTCAACATCTATTGCCAGTTGCACGGTGTCACCGACGACGTAAAAGTTACTGAAAGAGACACCTGAATTGATAATCGGTATGGGACTAAAAACGTAAGATGATCCGCCCACCGCGAACGAATTGTAACCGACTCCAGAGGACATACCATTTGAAGCCTTGACATCTGCGACCCACTGCCCCGGCAGATTGCTGGGTTTTATCTGATAGGTAGCGACATATGTACGCGTGGAAGAATTCCAGATCATAGGAATGTTAGAAGCAATTACACCACCGGCGATAGAGGCAATATCAGCCGCGACCGGTCCCGATACTTTCATGTGATCATTCACTGAGGCAGAGAGAGTGAGGGTATCTCCATAGCTAAAAGCAGGAGTGGGTGAAGTAGGAGAAACAGCACGAGTTAAATCGTCCATGACTCGGACAGAAAGTGGAGCAGCCTTCCCAGCTACGATGCTTGCTAGCTCCCCAATGTTTGGAGTACCCATGCCCGTGGTTGGATCCCAGCCAGGAGCGGCATTGAGAGGATCCTGATTTCCAAAAGTGATATCGTGGAAGGCCTTCGCGTACTCTACTGGACTGCTAAGAATCGAGTAGAGAGTAGGATTCATGAAGCCGAGACTCCTACCCGCGTATTGATCCAAGAGGGCTTGGACGCCCGCCCAATCCGGTGTCCCGACGCTCGTTCCGCCGATGCCGTAAAAGCTCATCTCACCTGTGTACGGACTCAGACCGTACACCAAGACACCTGTTTGCGGATCTGCATCCCAAGATACATCAGGAACCGCTCGCGAGCCATTGGTCGAGTCGCCTAGTCCCCGTTGATAAAGCGGCTGCGGGAAGAAAGTACTAAGACCACCCGTCCCGCCTCCCGCATAATTTGGCATGGTTGCCTGACCGTTGAACCAACTCCAGGCCGTTTCATAACCATAGCCACCTTTCGCGTTTGCTTCAGGATAGCTGAGCGACCCCGAATCGGTCTTCATGTATAGCGACGTGCCTCCCACGGCGGTGACGAACGGATCAGTAGACGGATATGACGTACCGCCGTAGGGTAAGGTTTGCAAGTATGGATACCCCTGAAGATAATCAGCAGCATCTCCTGTGCTAGCAAACACTGTGATATTTCTGGCAGCCGCCTCTTGGAAAACCTGGTCAAGCCAAGGATACCCCAGAGGTCCGTTACCGCCGGTGGGATCGTAGTTCAGTGTCAGGGATTGAGAGGTCTGAAAATCGTTCTCGGGCTCACCCCAGCTGTTCGAAATTATATTATTGTGATAAAC
>JASHXQ010000146.1 GCA_030043455.1 Nitrososphaerales archaeon
GGGTTCCGGATTCTTTCGGTCAGAGGGAGGAAGACTGGAAAGATCTATTCGATCCCGATAAGGTTACTCGAACTCGATGGAAAGTACTATCTCGTGGCGCTTCAGGGTGAGACGTTTTGGGTGAAAAATATTAGAGCACAAGGTAGCGGCACTCTCCGGTTTGGAGGCAAGAATAGAGATTTCAAAATTGAAGAACTTTCCGATGAAGCCAAATTGCCGATTCTCCGGGCTTATCTGAAACGCTGGTGGAACGTGAGCAAACCTCTTACACCGATCACGTCGCCTGACGCGCCGGATGAAGAGTTTGTTATGGCAGAACCACTGCACCCAGTTTTTCTCATAGAATAGAAAAAGAGGAGACACGTCAGGTTAAGAAATCTCACTAGTTAGTAGATCCTTGTGCGATACCCACTTTGAGAAACGATACAAATTCGTCGTTCCTCCAAATCTAAGCGACCAAAAATTTACTAGTAAAAAAAATTCGTGTGTGTTCCTTCTCCCGACCGGGCATTTGCGGTGATTAATAAGTTTAGAGCGTTTCGTCATAAGTGGTGGGTGAGGTAAATTTTTGTTCATTCTACTAGGCTCGACAGATGCCTAAATTGTTTATGAGAATTAGCGCGAATTGGCCGAAAAAATTACAATTGAAAGCCACAGTAAGGGCTCCGTTGATTTTCTGTAAGCTTCGGGAGCGGAAAAGAGGGCGGAAATCTGCCCTGTCAATAGGCGGGTCAATCTTGTAACCAAGTCCAGATTTGCACATGAATTCAAGAAATGATCTGATTTCCTTGGCACAAAATCAATAGTCACCTTATGTTCGCCACCGGGCGACAGCGTAGGCTTACCAAAAAATGCATGCGGGCTGCAAAAAACCCATTTCATCACAAATCTTCTGAACTTCCTCTAAGAAGAATGGAAAACACTCCGGCGATTTTTCGAATGCCTAAAAACATCTTCGTGCACTGATCAAAGGTCAAAAATCGTCTTTCCGTCACCACTTAGACACGAAAAAGAGCCTTTTCGAGCGTAAAATGCCCTACTAATTTTCGTCTCCTACCCAGTCTCTGTGAGGTGAAAAAAATTGGAACTTAAAATCTATGGAAGATCTATGAAGGCAGGTATCACACTCATAACCACAATCACAGTATTGCTAATGGTCTCAGTCAGTTCAATGGTCTTGCTTCAATCCCGAGCTTTTGTTCCAGGGCTTAAATCTAACCTATCCCCAGATCCTTCGAGAGGTTCGGTCAATCAGTTTGCCATCAATACTTCGTTCGCAACAGCTTCCGACTATATCATACCTAGTGCAACTGGTGCGTCAGATCCGACGAACAGAGAGAACATCTGCATATCCGTTAACGTTCATCCGTATGTGCTATGTCCTCCGATCGTTCAATTCAGCCACCAAGCAGATCCGAAGACAATCTCGGCGAGCGTTACAAGCTACGGATCCTCTGGAAGTCACGAGATCGCCGTAACCAACGACAACGGTGTGACGCCAGCTTCCATAGTCCATGAAACGGGGAAACTCAACCAAATGTTCAGGTAGGTTACAAGGGGTAGGTTCCTCTACCTCTTGTAATTCCGAATTTTTTAAAAAATAGCTGATTGGCTTAAATTGCTTTGACTTTTCTTATCCTAATGTAGCTTTTTGGAAGACTCCTCCTCCAAGAATCCCAAGTCACGCCGGCTATTCGAATTTTTGAAAGAAGCCTATGTGAAGGACGACGAGATACTCAGAGTCCCTCTTGACCGGTGCGGCTGGAGGAGTCTCGTCCAAATTGCCGAAGGTACCGGATTCGCGGCATATTCGCTCTACGGAAAAAGACCGAGACAGGTTAGTGTAGATCTTCAAAACCTGGTCAACAAGGGCCTCGTCGAAATGAGGTACTTCGAAGGTGAGCGTGGCCGAGGTGGTGAAGTGATGAGGTTCAGAATTTCCGACTTCAGAAATAAAACACTAAGAAATGTGTCGCATAGTCTTGATCAGGGAATCGTACAACAAATCTCAGCAGCTCCTCTTCACGAGATCTCGAATCAGAAACCAAGCGAAGAGCACCGGCATCTTGCTACCATCATGTTTACCGATTTAGTGGGTTACACCACATTAGCACAGAAGGATGAACCTCTCTCAATTACACTGGTCCAAGAAAGCGGCAAGTTGCTACGACCTATCTTTCAGAAACACGGGGGGTCGATCGTAAAGACGATCGGAGACGCATTTTTGGTTCAGTTTCTGGATGCCCTAAGTGGAGTAAGGTGCGGTTACGACATCCAGAGAGTCGTTAGGGAGTTTAACATTCCACTCCCTCTTGAAAAACAGCTCAATCTCAGAATCGGGATTCATCTCGGAGATGTGATAGAATCCGCTGGAGACATCTTTGGTGATGCAGTGAACATCGCTTCTCGAATCGAATCACTAGCGGACAGTGGTGGTGTCTGTTTGACTAGACAAGTTTACGATCAAGTACGAAATAAGATAGATCTAACATTTACAAGTTTAGGAGAGAAAACGCTCAAGAATGTTGAACTCCCGATGGAGGTTTTCAAAGTCGATCTTCCTTGGGCTGAGAGCCATCAAGTATCGAAGGAAGTTGATCATCACAGAATAGCGGTTCTACCATTTATCAATATGAGCCCAGATCCTAACGACGAGTATTTCGCTGATGGGATGACAGAAGAGGTAATTTCTACCCTTTCCAAAATTCGGGGACTGGAGGTAATTTCTCGAACTTCAGTCATGCAGTACAAACAAGCCCCAAAGCCGGTTCGAGAGGTTTGCAAAGAGCTCACGGTTGGCACAGTTCTCGAGGGAAGTGTACGAAAAGCAGGAAATAAGCTTAGAATTTCAACGCAGATGATCGATGCTTCAAGAGATCGTCATCTTTGGGCTGAAAGTTACGATAGAGAACTGCAAGATATATTTTCAATTCAAATCGATATCGCGAGCAGAGTAGCTGATGCCTTGCAAGCAAGGATTCCCAAGAGTAGTTATGAAATAGGGCCGACCGAAAGTTTCGAAGCTTATACCGAGTACCTTAGAGCAATGCAACTCTTCCATGAAGGTACGGAATTTAGTCTCAAAAAGGCGGTTTCACTGTTAGAGGAAGCCATTCACATAGATGGGACGTTTGCCCGTGCGTATGTAGGGATCGCTAACATTTGGCTTAGAATGGCTAATACTGGATACGAGGATTATGCGACTGGGACTAGGAAAGCAGAGATTGCGGCTCTGAAGGCCGTCGAGCTGACTCCAGGTCTTGCGGAGGGGCATGCTGCTTTGGCCGAAGCTTACTCTAGTCTTGACAAAGGCCAGGAATCAATTTCTGAAGCAGAGAAGGCGATTCAACTTAATCCTAACTTATCTGAGGCTCACATTTCGCTGGGAATCCTTCTAGGCGTAGATAATCCAGAGGAAAGCCTCGTGGCATTTGAAAAGGCGTTCAGACTTGATCCTCTTTCCTATAGAGCTGGTGACTGTCTCGCACAAGCGTATACGGTCCTAGATAAAACATCGGAAGCTCTTCATGTACTTGAAAAGCTCAGAGATACTAATCCCCGTTATCCCAAGATTTACGTGAGATTGGCGGATTGCTATATCGATAGAAGAGAATTCTCTCGAGCGCAAGAGATGCTGGATCTTTGTTTTAAGATTGATCCAAAAGATGCAGAAGGCAAGATCGATCAGGGGCTCCTGTACGTACTCACAGGCAAGAAAGAAGAGGCCAAAGCTATCTTGCAAGACCTAATGAAAAACGAAGCAGAGTCAGTACGCCTCTGGGCACAGTTCTGGATACAAAACGCACTCGGAAATTTCGATGAAGTCTTCAAGACGCTGATGCGTATGGGTGAGACACATGATTGGCCATTTCTCATAAAACACTTGTCAGACTTCAAAGAACTACGAAAAGACAAGCGCTTCCCAGAGTTTTGCTCAGCGGTGGGAATCTCCCAGCCTGAGCAAAAATCTCTTATGGAATGAATGCAAGCAGCGAACAAAGCTTAATTTCCTGCACTCTTTGCCTTTTTGGAATGGGCAACCGCCCTAACTTCCGAAAGATCGGTCGCTCGGATCTTCAGGAGATGTTTTGCTCAAAACTAATTATTTTTCATTTCATTTTCTTTTCTTCTCCCACCCCTTCCCTCCTCATCATAGCAGAATGTGAAAAAGCTAGGATCCAAGCGCTTTTCTGTCGGTCCGGGCTTATTATCAACATTCTGCCCTGGAAGTTAATAACGACCAGACAAGTTAGATCGGTCCAAATGTCACACACCTAGTAAATTCGTGCGGGGGTCCCATAACTCCGCCCATGCACTTGTATCTTTGATCGCATTCTACTGGTAAAGTCTCAATTGCATATAAGAGAATGAGCCAGTCCCTTGGCTTCAGCTCATTTCGAGTGTGAATCGATCAATTACTGCGTAGAGGAGAACCCGTTGATCAAACGGAGTACTTCATCGGGTC
>JASHXQ010000147.1 GCA_030043455.1 Nitrososphaerales archaeon
TTGGTAGTGAAAAGTGAACCGGAAAAAAGTAGGGCGCCAAAAGCGACCGGCTCATAGCTTCATTGGTTCTTGAGAATCGAGATCTGAGACACCGGTCGGTCGAGGGTTCAAATCCCTCCGGGCCCATTCTAGTCACTTAACCAGCGAGTCTTTTCGGAAGGCAGGGGAAACCGATCAGCCATCAGTTTTCTGATTGCTTTGTGGCTATCGCGCTTGTGCTGACAGGCTGTTTCTGCGTTTGGGGTTGAGCAGACTTTTTCCCAAACAATGAAGATCCGAAGAGTAGCAGTGCGATTCCTATGAGCCCTACAATCAGACTTCCGATCGCACTGGCGGCAATTGAAAGGTGGATCTTCACGGCCAAGTAGAAGAGCACCGGAGCTCCTGCGACAAGCAGCATACCCAAAATGTCCGGAAGGGAAGCAGCTTTCAAGTTGCCGAGGACCTGTTTGGGAGACAAAAGCAGAGACAAACCAATCAGGAAAAAGGCATAGATGAAGGCGTACCTCCCATCGATGAACAGAGAGAAAGCTACGGCTAGATTGTAGCCTCCAGCACTGATTGAAGCTATGAAGGAAATGATCAGGACGATCACTGCCAAGATTTGCATGCGAGAAATGTTCGCTTGGACGATTCCATTTCTGTCGGGAAGACTAGAAGCCCTAACTTCCAATATAACTGCAAGGCAAATGGCTACGAGAGAAATCAGAAAAAGATACGGACTCTTCGAAACATCAAGATAAGACGATGCAGGCATTGTGGAAGATTTTGCAGTCTCCGCCCAATCGACGGCGCCATAGATGATGCTCAGTACGACTGGCACGAGATAGAGAAGAAAAGCGGCGTCTTCTCCAAAGTCCTTAGAAGACAACGTACAAATTAGACCTTCCTTTGATTAGCTGATTTAACATTTTCAAGGAGAATTGACTTTACGGCCGGAGGCAAGATAGCAGGTGTGCCCTATCATTCTGGTAGAGGGCCTCGTTTTTCCAACCCGCGCCTCCATTCGGCGAAACATGATCTCAATACTTTCTCCGTCGACAAATTTCCCCTCCATCGCGGCTGCTACGTTCTCAAGCTGATTGGTAGTGGGACATATGCAAAAAACAAAACCGGATCCCTTCAATGCCTTGTGTGCAGTATCGAGAAGCGTCCAGGGATCACCCGTGTCAAGCATCACGAGATCGTAATTCTCGAGCTCGACCTCCACATCTTGCAGATTGGCTCTCTCCCTTCTGACGAAATCTTGCATCCCGGCTTTCTCGATGTTTTTTCCCGCGATTAGGAAAAAATCCTCTCTGGCCTCGAAAGTCCTGACATATCCCTCTGGTGCGACTAGGCTGGCAAAGTAGGTAGTTAGGGCTCCCGAACCGGTGCCGCATTCCAGCACTCGACTTCCAGACCGGATTCCAGACCTTGCGGAGATGTAGGCGAAGTCCTTAGGATAGACAATTTGCGTTCGGCGTTCCGACTTCATCACGAAATCCAGAATGGTAGGCCGAAGCAGGGTAATTTTTTCATTGAGGGTGGTTTCAATTGAATCCCCAAAGTGCATACCGGGAATTTTTTTCAGATCGACTATTCCAGCATGCGTGTGAAATGACTCAGAATTCTCTTTCAGTTGAACGAGCCAAGTTCTTCTGGAATCCAGATAAAGCAAGACTCGATCCCCGAGGGAGATGGGAAGCTCAGACATTTTGCAAGATCCCACGCTCAGTATGGCAAAATCAAAAACTTTGAAGGAAAGGCTACGCCATCGAAAAATGAAAAAAGAGCTTGCGCTTCAAAGCGCACTCTTTTCAAGTAATTCTAAACTTTCTTCGCTATCGCAATCTCAATGGTGGAGACGTTTCTCACGTCGTCTCCTTCGCCAATTTTTTCCGTGTCAATCTTTATGTTGCGTATCTCAAAGGAATTGTTACCCAGTCGCTTTGTAACAATTTCAGCCACGTCCACGGCTCGGGATATTACCATGCCTCTTGCTTTCAAGACGATATCGCCGCTTTGAGCCAACTGGACCATCGCAGACATGGCGTAGCTCATGACGGGCTTCTTTCCCACGAAAATGTGGTTTGGCGGCGAGGTTCTCGGTGGTCGTTCCTGACTTCGCTGAGGAGTCTCTTGCATGTTGTGAGGTTTATCAGAAGGAGGTCTTGTTTCTGGTCCTGAATTTCTGGCAGCCATTTGTACGCAAAGCCGAAGTAAGCTAAAACTCTATTTAAGCCTACCCCAGTTCGCGCCTTTTTATTTGGGCGCAGTTCCCACAAAGTGGTGTCATTAACCTCGTCGCTGGATCATAGTACATATTGAAATGAATCCTGCAGACCGGGCGTTTACACATTTGGCATTCTGCCTTCGATGTTTTACCGCAAACATAGCACTTCAAATCTTCCGACTCAACTCTGTATTATTTGGGGCAGTCCATCCTAAAAAGCAGAGTTGTTCGCAAGCAGCAAATCAAGCTGTGAGGATGTCCAACGGAATATCTTCGTACTGGCCATCAGGGAGAGTTCTGCGAATATTGATCGGAAGTACTTTCTGATCCAACTCTGAAATTGCAATGTCAATAGGACTCCGCATTGTTGCAGTAACCTTGATGAAGGGAGGAGCTCCTAGAGCTAGCTGTAGCGATCTTGCCCCAATAATTCGCGCCTTTTCAAATCTTGTGAGCTGGGGAGGTCCGATGGTTACTTGAAAGGTATCCGCGTTTTCCTGCTCCGGAGTTTTCGCTTTCTTTCGTCGAATTTTTTGAGTCGAAGATACTCTAGTGCGAGGAATGCTAGGCAAAAGCGCAAAAACACCGGAATAAATAGATCGCTTTTTGGTTCCCAATTAAATCTTTCTAGGCATGAGAGCGAAATCTTAAAGCAAATATCGGAAAGGCCGGAAACGAATTCGGTTTTTTCTGTTTGGGATCTGCCTCAATTTCGGCAATGGAAATGATCGCGCGGGTCCCGGGGAAGGGAACGGTCGTCGGGAATCTGTTCAAGCATCTTTCTCCGGTCACGCTGACCAAAATTCAAAGAGAGATTCCAATCACCGGCCGCGTCAACTTTTTCGAAAGGGACTTTGCGTATATCTTGACTAACGTGGTAGCAGGCGAAGAGAAATCGCGCAAAGAATTCCACAAGGGCCAGATCGCCTTTATGCCCAGTGGGTCCTCAATCTGTTTTTTCCTCCAGGACATCAGAAGCTACAAGCCGATGAATCCCCTCGGCGAAGTAGTTCAAGGAATGGAAGTTCTCGAATCCCTGGGACGTGGGGACTCGATAGAGATCGAAAAAATCTCCCAGCTAACCAGTTGAAGCTGGTGAGGGCGGCGCATTTATCGCGTAGATGTAATGCCCGCTGTAACCGCCAACCTTTCTAATCGCATTTTTAGCTTCCAGATTCCTAA
>JASHXQ010000010.1 GCA_030043455.1 Nitrososphaerales archaeon
GACTCGAACTACCCATAAGATCTCGTTTTTGCCCTAAATGTCAAAGTAGAGGTAGAATTCATACGGATGGGGCCGTCGCGAAATCTCTCCGAACTCCTTCATTCCATTCTCGATGATCGCGTCGATCATTTCCTGAGTAAAGATGGGCTTTAGAAAGTCTTGATCGGAGGAGAGACTATCCAGAGCTTCTTTCAGCGATCCCGGCAATTCCTTTACTCCCAGCGCTCTTCTCCGTTCCGGAGTAAGTTTGTAGATATCCTCGTCCACAGGATCCCCGATCTCGCTCTTTTTCCTGATGCCATCGAGACCCGCGGCAAGAATGGCGGCGAAGCAAAGATAGGGATTAGCGGCCGTGTCCGGAGTGCGGTACTCCAGCCGCTTTCGACTCGCGTATTTCGCTCCCTTCATGTTCACTGGAATTCTGATGTTGGCAGACCTGTTCCGGCGGCTCCAAGCTATGTAGACGGGCGCCTCAAAGCCTGGGACCAACCTCCTGTAGGAATTCGTGGTAGGATTGGTAATTCCCGCTAGGGCGCGAGCGTGATCCACCAAACCCCCACCGAAATACCGTCCTAACTGGCTGAGCTCGGCATACGCATCGTTCTCGTCAAACATCAAATTGGTACCATTCTTCCAGAGCGACACGTGTACGTGCATGCCCGATGCGTTGTCCAGAAAAATTGGCTTCGGCATCATCGTAGCGACCATTCCGTTCTTTGCGGCGATGTTCTTGATTACGTACTTGTACGTCATCGCTGCGTCTCCCATATTGGTGAGGGTGTCGAAGCGCATGTCAATTTCGCACTGGCCGGCTGTTGCGACCTCGTGGTGATGGGCGTCAGAGATGATCCCGAAATTTTGCCCGAGAACGCTGACACATTCGCTGCGAAAATCTTGCAGAGAATCTTGAGGAGTGGCCGGGAAGTACCCCTCTTTGAACCGGATCGGGGGACTGTTATTCACTCCCACACCAGGATTCCAGGCAGCTTCCCGCGACTCGATCTTGTAACCTTCTCCGGCGTACGGGGTGGTTACGTCCCAAGTCACCTTGTCGAACACAAAGAATTCGATCTCCGGGCCCCAGTAGGTCGTATCATAACCCTGCTTTCTCGCCTCTTCTTCCGCTCTCTGAGCGATCCAGCGGGGATCCCGGAAAAAGCGCCCCATTTCAAAACCCCATGATACATCACAAATCATTCTTCCGGTCTTCAGTGCTGCATCCGTACCCCACGGCAATGTTCCGTAGGTCACAGGATCGGGAGTCAAGACCATGTCTGACTCGTGAATGTCGGTAAAGCCTCGGATAGAGCTCCCATCGAGCTTGGGGACGCCATCTTTGAAAGCATCTTCATTCAAAGACTCTGCAGGCACTGTAACATGTTGCAAGCGGCCCGGCACATCTGTAAATTGCAGGTCGACATAACGGACCTTGTCTTCCTGCATTTTGGAAATTACGTCCTGCTGAGTATACTTTCGCTGTTTCAGCTTGTCCCCTTCTCTAGAATATGGCAATTGACGAATGAACACCGAATTGCGCAGTTTTTTGCAATATGGTTATTTAATCCTAGTGGAGTCGTACGATTGTCCAACTCGATAGCAATAAATTGGACAAATGGCAACACGCTCAGCAAAAGTACAGAGAGCATTGCAACCGAAACTGCTGGCTGAAAAAGAGGAATTAGATTTTCATCCCGAACCCCTGGATCTTGAAATTCTTCGAGCTCTTCAGGAAGATGCCCGGTCAAGTTACAGAGACATTGCGAGAAAATTGAAAATTTCAGTGGGGACCGTGCATTCTCGGGTAACAAGGATGCAAGAAGCCCGAGTCATCAAAGGTTTCTCGGTCGACATCAATTACTCCAAAGTGGCCTTCGGCATCACCGCTCTGATCCTACTCCAAGCCAAAGGAAAACATCTCCGAGACGTGGAAACGAAGCTCTCCAAATTTCCGAACGTCTGCGTGGTTTACGACATTACCGGAGATTTCGACATTGCAGTAGTGTGCAAATTCGAAAAAACTGTCGACATGGATCGCTTCATCAAGGAAGTGCTGGCGATGGACTTTGTGGAGAGAGCTGTCACAAGCATTGTCCTGAACAGTGTAAAGGAGAATTTTAGCATCAAGCTTTAGGCGCGCCACCAGTCAAAGCCGACAAAAGCCACTTCTCCCTTGGAGGCATCCGCGACCGCTATGATGAACTGCTTCCGTACAGTGGTTGCCAGTCTGCCTGCGAGCACGATATCCGTTGCAGTCATTTTACTGGAGGGGATGGAAACTCGTACAAGGTACGGTGCATGATCGATTCCCGGGCCTCGCTCGTACGCGGCGAAATCCGCCCCAAATTTGACGCCCGGAGTGACGACAAACCCGGCGTCGCGTAATTTGGAATAAACCAAGAGTTTTTCGTGGAATTGAAAGACCGCGTCTTTGCAGATCCGCTCAAAGCGCTCTGAAGAAACCTTTCGCTCATCCTGGTAGATCTGAATTTCCTCATTGGCGCTCAGGTAAGATCCCTCAAACAGATCCAGAATCACCGGAACGTCAAAATCGCCCTGCCTTGGTTTGGGAATCCCGATGGGCTTTCCGAAAAATCCGGATGCAAACAGCTTTCGGGAGGCTTCGATATCCCAGACGACGAGCCGGTTCTCGATCAGCTCTGCCTGAATCAGAGTAAGAGCTCACAGACCGAGGGCGAGGATGGTGATCGAATCCGTGGCGCTGAGACAGTTGTCCACCAGATCTTCGATCCCCTGGACAATGTCCCGGAGCAGCAAGAGTTCTTTGAAGGAATCGATCTCGGACATGATCTTGCTCGAGAGCGTGCGGTATTTGTCGTCCACCTGTCTCTCGAGTTTTTGTACAGAGTTAGACAGGTCGATCGCATGGATCGGGTTGATCGCCAGC
>JASHXQ010000148.1 GCA_030043455.1 Nitrososphaerales archaeon
TGGAGATGATATTGAAGAAAAGGGTAGAGTTAACGACGAGGTTGGATGCTGCGATCGAGGAGTATCCGTAATAATCAAAAGTTGAGGAGGAGAGGTTGCTTCCCAAGATCGAAACGATTCCCCCATAAAGTAGCAATGTCCCGAAGGCTTCGATAGTGGATCCCACTTGCGCGCCAATGGTGGAGTTGTCGACCGTGAGGGCGGATGTCCCGTAGATCAGAACGTTTTGTGTGTAGACATGGGACAAGAGAATACTGCTCGAAAATATCTCGGTGGTGGAGTTTGCCAAGGGACTACCAATGGTTACATTTGCTGTGAGAGAGCTAGAGATTTGAGAATCCACGATGGTAGTTTGAGCGTCCAACAACGTTGAATTTCCAAGCGAGAAATCTGTGACGTTATAGTTAGTAATCTGGGAGTTTAGGACGAGAGCCTGAACAGTATTCATCTGCACATTGGTCGTGTTCGACGCCTGGAATGTCGACCCAGTCAGCTCAAGTGTAGTATCCCCTGAAATCTCTACAATACCAGTTTCAGTTACAGGAACGACTGTGGTGCCCGCGACGAACGAGAAGAACTGGGAGGCGATATTTACCGACGAATCATTGATGTCCATCGAAGCGAGGCTCGTGGAGTTCAACCCGTTCAAATCGAGAAAGGAGGTACTATTGGCTGAAAGTCTCCCAACATTGCTCAATACCACGCTCGAATTGACCAATCCCGAAGTCGTCAGGCTTACGCTCGCATTCCCGCTTACAAGGAGCGATCCGATCCCTCCTAAATTGAGAGTAGAGGACTGCATGACTAGTTGCCCGTAGCTCGACAAATTGACATCGCTCGGAGTCGCATTCACGACTTCCTGGACTAGGCTGGAATTAACCATGGTGAGGGAGCCAGTCCCGTTGATCGTTATTGTGCCAGAGTGAACACACTGCAGGTTTTGCCAAAATGTGACAGCCGAAACGACTACCGGGCCGTTGGAAAAGCAGCTCCCTGTTTGAAGTGCCATCCCAGACGAACGAACGGGTTCAAAGCTCTTTGATAATGAGACAGGAAAAAATTGCATAAAGTATGGTGATGTTAAAATGAAAATTATAGCTAAGCCGAAAAGCAAGCTTTTCCTCAAAAACAGCCCAGCCTACGCTCTCGTCAAAATCTTGCATACCCAAACAGGAGTTATAAGCTTAATCAACATCGATTTTCGATATTGAGAGAACTTCCGTTCTCACAGACAATGAAAGGATTTTTTTCCTTAACGCCCCAA
The DNA here is from genome assembly GCA_030043455.1 of Nitrososphaerales archaeon. The sequence continues at coordinate 1,265 of JASHXQ010000148.1, forward strand.
TTAAAAACTGTGTTGGATGTAGAACGTAGCTTTCAGATTCTGGGTGCTTAAAATTCCTTAAATCGATGTTCTCCAAAGTGCTTTGATTAAGCAGCCATGTCTCGCGGCTCGCGGATCATTCTTTGCATTTTCTTTACCGTCATCGTGCTTTTGGGAGTGGGACTCTTCTTCGTGAGTAGAGTAGATCCAGTGGTGCAAAGTTACGACTCTCAGAGAAGTGTATGTAACTTCGAATATGCCATTCAGCTCAATCCACTTCAATCTCAGAGTAATAATTGTGCAGTGCTGCAAGACGACTGGCTCGAGCTGTCAGTCGCATCCAATTTGAATGTGAGTCTGTATGTGTCGTTAGACAAGGTCAGCGGAGGTCAGGTTGCTCTCTTCAACGACACCGGTAACAACCTCAACGCATCATTTCCCATAGTGTTTAGCGGAGCAATAATTGCAATCCTGACCAACCCGGCTAGCAACGTTACCGAGGTTAACGGTTCTCTTACAGTGATGTCAGAATTTCTCGCAAATACAACCGCTTTGAGTACCGTAGAGCCATATCGTACACCTGGCGAGGCCCTGATTGGGGTTGGACTGCTCGCTATCTTTCTTGTCGCTTGGAATCCCTCAATTGGCGGGAATTCGATTTCATTACCGGTTACTCGAAAATCCAACTATCCAAACTAAGTTCTCATTTCACTTGAGTCCGATTTTGGGAGCGTCTTCAAGATCCAAAGATTGCAAGTTTCGTGGTCCTAGCAGTCGATCTTTTATTTCGGTAAGGCGAATAGATCCGCGACGTTCCCATTCGGTTTACAAGATATCGATTTTTGATAGGGTGCGAATTCGATCTCTGCAAATCTTGCAAACGCTCTAATAGTAAAAATGAGAACAGAGGGTTTTATGTCTCTTGGTACTAACTTATCGCTGAAAAGCAGAAAATCCCGAGCGATTCTATCTAGCTGTCTGATTGGAATTCTAGTACCGATCGCCCTAATCGGTGCAATTAATCTTGGCTTTTTCTCAGTGGCATCATCTCCTTCGGCGAATGTTAGTTTCTCGACTCCTGTGAATCTAAGTGCAGACACCTACCAGGCACAGTACCCTTGGGTCTCGTCTTCCGGTTCTAACGTTTATGTTGCATGGACTGAAGAAGCTCATGGGATTTACTACCGGTACAGCAATAACTATGGAGAGAGCTGGAATCCGCCACTGACCTCCGCAGCTACAAGGCTGAGCGAAAAAGGGGGAACAACAAGTTATCCAGTGATGGCTGCAAATGGTAGTAACGTGTACGTGGTCTGGACTCAGTCTCTGACTTCTGGGGGTGACGGTGAAGTTTTTGTTGCTTCAAGCAACAATTATGGAGTAAGCTTTAGCACAAGTGAACTTAGTGTCAATCTAACTACATATTCTTCCGATATTCCATATGCTGCGGCGTATGGGAACGATATCTACATCATCTGGCACGCGGTAGCGACATCAAATGCGGCGCAGTCAATCTGGGTCTCATCGAGTTCAAATGCAGGTGCGACCTGGAGAACTGCCGTAGAACTGGATGCTAAGACTGGCCAAGGAGACGAGCCCCAGATCGCTGCTTGGGGAACCTACGCTTATGCAACTTGGGATCGGAATGGACCATATTTCTCCTACACATCTAACAATGGCCAGAGCTGGTCAACACCCGTAAACCTCAATCCTGGTACCAAGGCGGTTCCTGCGGGCACAACTCGCGAACCCTGGATTACAGCTGCGGGATCCAACGTCTACGTCACTTGGAATGACAATTCCGGATACGGAACCACCGTCACGCCAGCGCCCTATGATCCCTACATCATGATCTCTACTAACAACGGTCAAACTTGGAATCAAAATGCCAACGTTCCTGTTAAAGGTGTCAAGTGGAATCTAATGCCCACTTCTACAAGCTCGTGGGAGATTCAGGATCAAGCCGTGGGAAATTCAGTTTATGTTTTCTGGCGCGACCACACTCCCGCCTACACCACCAATGGTGATATTCTGCTTATGACGAGTAGCAATGCAGGACTCACCTGGACGCCCTCCCTTGGCTCCCCTCTTGATGTGAGTAATGACAACCAGATTACGGGCTGGTCCAATGGGATCGGTGTCTCTGGAAATACGGTTGCCCTAGCTTACATGAGCGATTGTGTAACTGGTTTGCAGGAACCCTCGCCTAACTCCGGATCAGGAGATTGCGGAATGATGGTGGCATACAGCAACAATGGCGGCCAATCATTCTTCCCTGAGGTTAACGTAAGCAACGATCGAACAGCAGGACCTATCACTGATGTTTCAAGCTCGAACTTTGCCGTTTCAGGATCCTATGTGTTCGTCACCTGGCAGGATCAAGCGGCGTCTAATTTCCAGGTTTACTTCAGTGTGACCAATGGTGCAGTGGTGCAGGCGCCAACTTTCAGCGCGACTCCGGTTCGAGGGTCGGTTGGAACGGTTGTGAATGTCACGGGCGGCAATTTCAAAGCTAATTCACAAATCACCATTTCCTTCGGATCAACGATAGTCGGAACCACGACATCCAATGGAGGTGGAAACTTCTCGACCACAATCGCAATCCCTGCAGCAGCTCAAGGATCCTATCAAATCAGCGCCACCGATGGCACCACGACTCAGACTAGCAATTTCAACCTAGTTCCCAACATCGCCCTGACTCCAGTGAGAGGACAAGCGGGATCTTCGGTCTCAGTTAGTGGAAATGGTTTTGCCGCGTCTTCCTCGGTGAGCGTTACTTTTGGGAGCTCGGGTCAGATGACGACTGCAAATACGGATAGTGTGGGTAACTTTACCGCCAGCTTCACAGTTCCTTCGATTGGTGCAGGATCTAACACGGTGACTGCAACCGACGCCAGTTCGAATTCAGCTACCGCCAACTTCAATGTCCTCGCCCCCAAGATTACTTTGAGCCCAGTAAAGGGAGCGACTGGAAAAGTCGTCACTGTTACGGGAACGGGGTTCTCTCCCTCTGCGATAGTCGCTGTTTCCTACGACTCGGTCAATCAAACCACGACCACCAGTAATTCCACCGGGGGTTTCACTACGACATTCACAGCGCCACCCTCGCCCGCCGGCTCGAATACAGTTGGAGCGACAGACGGAACTAACAGTGCGACTGCGAACTACAATGTAGTTTCCAGTATCAGCATTACCCCCAAAACCTCAGCAGGTAAGAACGACATAACGGTCACATTGACTGGAACCGGTTTCATTAACGATACCACAATAACCATTACCTTCGGCGGAACCGCTATAGTGACTTCCCCAGCAACAATAACTAGCACTGATAACGGTGATTTCTCAGCTACGTTCGTAGTCTCCACAACTACTACAGCAGGCAGCTACACCGTGGAAGCAACTGATGGGACGAATAGCGCCACTGCAAAGTTCACGATGAATTGAGAGTCACCCTTAAGCTGATGGTG
>JASHXQ010000149.1 GCA_030043455.1 Nitrososphaerales archaeon
TGGAACTGGAGAATCTGCGTGAAATTGCTGAGAGAGTCAACGTAATCAATTTCGAAGATAAATCCAGCAAACAGTCCAAGGGCTATCTCTGTTCCATAGCTTGAAGGTATACTGGTGCCATTCACTGTGAGTGAAGAAATAGTTCCATTCGGAAACAGGACCACTCCTAGATTTTCCGTTGCGTTTCCCTGATAGGTCAGGTTGACCGGAATCAGCCCCGAAGATGAAGAATTGACACTATAAGACTCGGTCAGGTTCAGGGTTTTGCCATCGCTGGTTCCATTTAGCTTCACCTGCATCGAAGGATACGCTTCCAAAAGGGGCACTACATTTGCCACTTCATTTGTGGAAGAATAATTAGTGCAAGCTTCAGTATACGCAGCGCTGACGCTCGAGCTGCTCGACATCGAAACTGAGCTGGTAGTCATCACCGAAATCGAAGTAGCAGAGGAAGAGCTCATGGTAGAATTCGAAGACATTGACACGGACGAAGTCGGACTGGAGCTTACAGACGGCGGTGCAGACGAAGAGATAATAGACGAGGTTGAGGTGACCGGGGGAACTGAGCTGGTTGCAACAGAGGATGGCGTAGTGGACTTGCTCGAAAGCGCAACATAAGCTCCGGCGCCCGCGACAACGATAACCACGATGACAATCACCGCGATCACGGCGGGGGCGATTCCGCTTTTAGATCTAAGTATCAAACGATTCAATCGACTTCATCAACATTCAAAATGCTATATATTAATTTCAAAAATTTTGTCATCGAGTTCTGGAAAATATTCCTTTGTGCAATCTTCCTGAAGAGATATTGTGATAACGTAAGGGAAGTAGTCTGAGTTGAGTTCCTCGATTTAGACCTTCTCGCGAATTCGATGGTAGAAACAAAATGAGAATCTCGGGCTTCGTCTTCGATATTGACGGCACGATCGTAGACTGGGACGGCCTCTTGAATCTGGAAGCTGCCCATTCGATCCGATGGTTAAGGCAGTTGGGATATCCGGTCATCTTGGCCTCCGGGCGTGGGCCGTGGGACACCTTCTATTTGGGAGTGTTTCTGGGGTGCAATCCTGTTGCCGTCTGCGAGAACGGAGGAATCCTAATGACTTCCCCTTCAGATCTCCAAATTTTTGGAGATAAAAATCTCAGCCTTCAAGCGTATGATCTTCTCTGCAAGCGTATCGACGATGTAAAAGTAAAGCCGGTCAGTGCCCGTCTGACGGAAGTCGTTTTGTTGCGCACCTTTGACGCTTCCGAGGGACAAAAACTTCTTGACGAAGCTAAAATCCCTGTCACGGTCAACGACAGTAAATTTGCGTTGCACCTTACAAAGTCCGGCCTGAACAAGGGAATCACCTTGATGTTAGCTCTGAAATACCTGGGAGTCGATCCACGCGAGGTCGCGGTCATTGGGGACAGCGACACGGATGTGCCGATGTTTGAACGATGCGGTTTCAGTGCGGCCGTGGGGAACGCTCCAGAGAACGTGAAATCTAAGGCGACCTATGTCTGCCAAGAAGAAATCGGGTACGGAGCGGTGGAGGCTGTCCAGTACATTGTTAAGAATGTAATCTCCCAATGAGATCGAAAGCTTGAGTTTCCGGTCGTTTGTGGACGAGGCGACCTCGGAGGTGCGCTCGTCTTGTCTGGCTTTAGGTTACGTTGTTCCTTCTACGATTGACTGGGATATTCCTCCCACCAAAGAAATGGGGGACGCTTCTTTTCGGATTGGTTTCCAGCTCTCCAAAGCCGCAGGAAAATCCCCCGCCGTGTTGGCTTCTGAAATCGCCGGAAATATCTCAGGTAGGCTGCTCGGGACAACTGCCAGCCTGATCGGGAAGGTGGAGGCTAGCCCCCGGGGCTTTCTGAACTTCAGGTTCAATCCCGCGAACCTGTTTTCTTCCACTCTTGATCAAGCAGCAAGCTCGGCTTATGGAGCGATTGACCTCGGCAGGGGTCAGTCTACCTTGATTGAGCACACTTCGGTCAATCCCAACAAAGCGCTCCACGTGGGACATCTAAGAAATCTCGCGCTGGGTGACTCGATTGCCAGGATCTTACGATTTACCAACCATGCGGTGGATGTGCTGAATTACATCGACGACTCTGGTCTACAAGTAGCCGATATCATTGTTGGGATCATGTATCTTGGTCATTCCCAGGAGGCTCCGTCGAACTTGAAATTCGACCACTATGCGGGGGACGAGGTGTACGTAGACGTGAACCGGCAGTACGAAAAAGACCCTGCCCTAAAGGAAAAGCAAAAACAGGTGTTGCAGGGCATCGAGTCTCATGATCCCGGAATCTTTTCGCTTGCTGCAGAGATCACCGATAAGATCCTGAAAGAACAGCTAAAGACCTGTTGGAGATTCAATGCCGTTTATGATCTTCTGGTCTACGAATCAGATATCATAGCTTCCAAATTGTGGGAGCAGGTGTTTTCGGAGATGAAGAAAGTGGGGATCGCAAAATTTGAAAACGAAGGAAAACTCGCGGGGTGCTGGATAGTTTCGATAAAGGGGGAAAAGGAGGGAGAAGATAAGGTTCTCGTCAGGAGTGATGGAACGGCGACCTATATCGCGAAGGACATTCCTTTCGCCGCTCTAAAAACTGGATT
>JASHXQ010000150.1 GCA_030043455.1 Nitrososphaerales archaeon
ATTGAAGCCGCCTGTTTCACGTCTGGGTAAACCTCGTTCCTCACGAATCAGACAAGGCCGTCGACGCGAATTGGTATTTATGGCTGCGACCTTCCTTCTCCCCAGTAAGGTGGATATTCCTGCCACAAGACCTTTTAGTCTTTTAGCAAAGGCCCCAGATTCAGTTCAAAACCTACGACGGGAACGGCGATACCAAATTTGTCAAGCGCAAACGGAGAAATTTCGCCGACGACTCCGAGCTTTTCCCCTGGATTTCCAGGTCCGCTCAGCAAGACATCGGCCGTGCGTCCCTTGGAGAAAAGCTCGCCAGGATTTTGAGATGGTTTGTAAAGCACAGAGAGGCCTTTCTGTATTAGCAGGCCGAAAAAAGCGTCCAACTTGGATCTTATTTGACTGTATCGAGCAGAAGAATCTGCAATTAGGGCAGCCACGTGCTCCTGTTCCAGAATTCCGGTGGTGGTCTTTTCGGATCTGGAAAAGGTTGGAGCCTCTTCAAAGACCAATTGTGGGTACTCTTCGTGAGAAGTTTCTCCGAGTGCTTGCAGAAGCGACGCGGTGAGGTCGCAACGCAGAAACTCGAAACTTTGGGACTTTGCATCGTCCACCCTGACCGGGTCACTTGCGCAATGGTCGATGATTTCCTTGGGTGAAAGTGAAAAATTCCACAGTTCGGTGAACCCGAGTCCTACCAGAATTTCGATCATTGAATCGATTTTCTTTAGGCGCGGATTCAGCGAACCTACCAGAGAAGATGAAATCACCTCTGGTTGTATTTTCGAAATCCCGTACCCCAGAGCCACTTCCTCTGTCAGATCTATGGGATGGATAATGTCGCTTCGAAATCTCGGGATGATCGCGTTTCCTTGTCGGAGCCCGAAGCGGCTCTTTTCCAGGGCTTCTCTTGCATCAGCTTCTTGCATGTCAAAGCCTAGGATCTGGTTCGAGAGTTTCAGGTCGAACGCAAGCTCCCTCGGCGTCATATCTGGAACCCATACGTTGCTTTCTGGTCCTGAAACTTGAACCCGGGCCACTCGACCACCGACGTCGGATAGCATGGAAGCCATGATCGCCAGCGAGGCATCCACTGCATAGTCGTCAGTCCCGGTAATGTCCACGAAAAGCTTTGAAACCCCGGGCTCGAGTCTCGTCAAATCGCCGTTGATCACAGGGGGCATGGAGAGTACGTTGCCGTCCGAGTCTTCCAGTATCGGGAAAATCTTGGAAAGCAATTTTCCATAGGCTGTACCTTGATCCGTCGATGCAAGAATTTCTCGGATAGTCTGTTTTTTTGAAGACCCCAAAGGCACGAACCGGAAATTTTCGTCCGTAACTCCATGGTACTTGATCTCCTCAGAGATGACCGCCGCATTGTGAATTCCAATGGCCACTTTGGATCTTTTGCGGCCGATCCCATTGTGCAGATCTTCCTGCATTGCGATCAGCTGCTTGATCAGTTCATCAGTGATTTCAATTTCCGCGTAAAGCCCCTGTACAAAAGGTCGGACTCTTCCAATTTCTTGCCCGTTGACCGTGATTCTAAATTTGCTCTTTGGAAAATCGTACAGCGGGGGTCCCTTGATAATCCCCAAAAGCCCAACGAGGGACCTTGCGATCCCAGCCTCACTTGAAAAATCCGGACGATTGGGACTGTACTCGACACTAACCAGATCGCCTGACTGATCCTCAATGTCCAGACCTAGGTAGGGCAATGTATCGAGGATGGTCTTTTCTGAGGCTTTTCCCTTGCAGTATTCCCCCAATCTTGTCAGGGATAGCTGGATTACCGGCAAATGTTTGAACGCACCGCCTTCACGTGATGGGGAGCTTTCTGAGCCAGCCAATGTTCGCCCCGAAAAGCTGACGGATATCTTCCATGTGATAACGTAACATCACCAATCGATCGAGGCTCAACCCCCAGGCGAGAACCGGATTTTCTACTCCAAGTGGGAGTGTCACTTCGGGTCGGAAGACACCCATGCCGCCCAGCTCCATCCACCGACCAACTTCCTTCAAATAAGCCATAGTCTGAAGAGACGGCTCGGTGTAAGGAAAGAAAGTAGGCCAGAACTTGATCTCGTGGAATCCGAGCTTGGAATAGAACTTTGTCAAGATATAGATCAGGTTCCTCACGTTCAACTTTTGTCCAACCATCACTCCCTCGATCTGGTAGAATTCCGGATTGTGTTTGTAGTTCGATTTCTCGTTGCGGAAGACCCGACCCACCGAAAAAACCCGGGCTTCCTCGGGTTTCTTTTCAGCCAGATAGGAGATGGTCACTGCGGTGGTGTGTGTCCGAAGGACGACTCTTGACGCTTCATCTTTGTTCCAAGGGTAACGCCATCCTCGTGAGCCCGTCTCCGCACCTTCCTCGTGTGCGCTCTTTATCGCCCTAATTTCATCTTGATACTCTGCGAGATTTGCCTTCATCTGGGAGAGGTAGAAGGTATCCTGCATCTCCCGGGCAGGGTGCTGCTGCGGTATGAAGAGCGCATCAAAGTTCCACAAAGCACTCTGGGAGATGGGTCCGTAGATTTCTTGGAAATCGAGAGAAAGAAAAGTTTCGCGGACCTCGTCCATGAAAAGTCGCATGGGATGTCTTCTTCCGGGATGAATGTTCGGCGCAGGAGAAACGACATCAATTGCCCTAAGAGGCTGTTCTTTCCAAGCGGAAGTGCGCAAGATTTCCGGAGTAATCTCGTCGATCTCGTCCGAGACTAGAGATTTTAGGGCATTTGCTCCGGCTGAAGAAAGCTTGACAGTAGTCGTCTTTGCCCGGGTCTCTTTGACATATCCTTGTTGTCTTTTATTCAAAGAGGTAATTGCTTGTAATTCTTGAACAGTTAGCGCGCTCCGGGGGAGAGTCTTCTCACCAGCGATTTTCTCGAGGACATCTTCTTCTGGTTCGCGGCTTTCGTGTTCCTTTTCAAGATGAACTTTGTTTCCCTCGACACGGATCCACTTGTTTCTCTTGGCAATTCCGAGTGCTGGCGCGAACTCAGAGCCAAGGGATTTGGATGCTCGGCCAATGTCCTCGATGCCTCCGGCTTTCTTGACCGTGTCCACGAGTCGCCTTTCAGGCAGCCCAGTTTCGATTGCCCTGATCCCCGTTTCCCCAAGAGAATAGTAGTCGTTCCCGGTTTCGTGAGTCTCGACCAAAGCTTTTGCCTTCAGCCATTCTATCCCGCGGCGAATCTGGTCAATGGAGAGTCCGGATCTTGGTTCGAGCTCCTGCAGAGTCACCGAATCCATTCGAGAAAGAGTTGTGAGCAGTTTCTTTTCTATGGGATGAAACGGTGGAGGCGACTCACTCAAGCCTTCTTCAGCTCCGACCGTTTCCTTAGGCCTCCGCTAACATCTTCGACGATGAACTCATCCAGATGTTCCCTAGCAGCTTCCCGTTTTCGCGCATGGTCTGCAACGAAACTCTTGACTCTGGAGGCGAGCATGTGTTTGCAATCTCCGCAGAGAAGCCGTCCGCTGGTGCAGTCCTCGTAGATCCTTTTCAGTTCCAGATCGTCTGCCTCGAAGAGAAAATAGTAGTAGTGGTAGACCGGACAAATATCGGCCCTGCCGCCGAGGAGTCGTTGCTCTGCCAAAGTGTCTCTACCGCCTGTAAAGGAGGAACCAACTTTTCTCGCTACTGCTTCCTGACTGTCTGTAGTAAAAATCGCAGTCTCCGGCTGGCTAGCGCTCATCTTTCCACCCTGTCCTAATCCCGGCATGAATTTGGAGTGCATTTGAGCCGGTTTGTAAAATCCCAGCTTCGGAGCTACTTCTCTTGCAATGCCCCGCCAGTACGGATCCTGATCGATCGCGGCGGGAATCAGGCACGGAATATTGTAGCCCTTCAGCACCGAAGGAAGGAAGCTGACCGACGCCTGCAAAGCGGGGAAGAAAATCATACCTATGCTGGTACTATTCTCAAAACCGAAGACCGCTCTGGCGGTACTGAAAGTGGTGTGTTTAGCGACCTTTGCTGCGATACCGTAGAGCGTTTTCATGTATCCGGTATCTGTGAAGACAAAGGTCTTCTTAGGGTTGAACCCGATGGCAATTAGATCAAGTGTATTTTCCTCTGCCAATCTGCCTGTATCTTCGAGGGAGAGCTTGTCGGAGGTATAGAACTTCTCGTCGTCGGTCATCTGGAAATAAAGCTCTGCCCCAAATTTGTCCTGCAAGTATTTGGTAAAGATCCAGGGGATCAGGTGGCCGAGGTGCACTCCACCCGAGGGACCCCGTCCTGTGTACAGAAAAAAGGGTTCTCCATTTTCATACCGTTTCAAGATATCATCGAGGTCTCTGTGCGAGTAGAAGATCCTCCTTCGCAGAAAGGGATGGATTTCTCCTGTTAGACGTCGGAAAGTTTCGACGATTTCCGGAGTAATGGGAGAAGTGCCAAAATCCGCGACCAGCTTGTCGTAATCTACCTCGCCCTTCACGGTCCAGGGAGTGACCACGAAATCACTGGTGTCTTTCGGGCTTTGGTCGCCCTCTACTTTTCGATCTTCGTTTTCCGGAACCAAAATGGCCGCTGTGACTCCACGATACATTTTATGGAAGGAAACTTGCGAAGGCTACCAGAAGAGGAAGCCTGGGAGGGATAGCAAAGCAATCGCGGTATTGTGGAACTGCCTTTCAGTCTCGCGTAGAAAAGCTTTCTCGGATTTAGTCCGTAAGGGCAAATTATAACAGATTGGGAGACCAAACAACATAATTTCCAGGATTATCCAAGTAATTGCTGGGTTCCGATTCCTGTAGGTAGTAGTAGTGCTATGTGTGGAATAGGTGGCTGCTCTGGGGTCCACGCCGACCGAGAACTGATCGGGAGGATGTCAGACCTCATCCGACATCGGGGTCCGGATGACCACGGATCCTTCATTGACAAAGGGATAGGGCTTTTCTCGAACAGGCTGAGCATCATCGATCTCGAAGGGGGTCACCAGCCCATTTTCAATGAGGACGAAACCCTAGTCATCGTGTTCAACGGCGAAATCTACAACTTTCCCGAGCTCAAAAATGTCCTTCTCGACAAGGGGCACCGATTTCGCACCCGAGCCGATACCGAAGTAATCCTTCACGGTTTCGAGGAGTACGGCCCCGAGATCTTTGCCAAGCTCAACGGCATGTTCGCAATCGCCCTCTGGGATCTGAAAAAGAAAAGACTGATCCTCGCCCGAGATCGTGTCGGCATCAAACCTCTGTACTATACCAGAACACCCGGTGGAGACTTGGTCTTTTGCAGCGAGGTGAAGGGGATACTCGCCCATCCCGAGGTTAAAGCGACGGTGAGCGAAGAAGCTCTCTACGACCTAATTTCTCTTTACTACGTACCTTTTGAAAAGACCCTGTTCTCGGGAATTTACAAGCTCCTCCCGGGACATTATTTCGATTCTGCGACTGGTAGTAGTACCCCGTACTGGGCTCCTCTACCAACGAAATTGGGTTACGTCCCTGAAGCTAAACAGGTCACAGAAGCTTTAGAGCAATCAGTGAAAAGGCAGCTGATTTCCGATGTCGAAGTGGGTTCGTTCCTTTCCGGAGGCCTCGACACTTCTACCATAGTAGCGTTTGCGACCAAACATTATCCCCACAAACTGAAAACGTTCTGCATGGGGTTTG
>JASHXQ010000011.1 GCA_030043455.1 Nitrososphaerales archaeon
CTATTCCATCCGCTCCGTTTTCTACAGCTATGTCTGCATCCTCTGACGTCATGATCCCTTTCACTATGAAAGGAAGGGAGACCGCCTCCCGAAGCTTCCTGACTTCCGAGAGGCGGACAACATGGAAATCCTTGTCCCTAGCTTCAGGCGGTATTGTATTACCCAGCTTCACATTCAAATCGGCATCAACCGTTACGGCCAAAGCACGGTAGCCATAGTTAGCGGCTTGTTTTGCCCGCTTGAAAATGGTGTCCAAGTTCTCGTCGAAGATGTACAACTGCCAGATCAGAGGAACGTCCTGCGGCACCATCGAAGGGAGCTCACTAGCATCTAGTCCGTCGACAATCGCAATATCAGAAACGAAGATCGGAACCTTAAAGCTCTTGCCCACCTTCAGAATATCGAGGACAGCTTTCGGATAGAGAGGGCTCGTGTTGATGCAACTTGGAAAAAAGGGCAACTCGCTCTTTATTTTTCCACCAAAGTACGAGACCTCGGTCTTCACATCACGATCGATGTCTTGGAGTACTCTCCTTCTCAGTAAGTATTTGGAGAACGCAGCCCGATTCCTGGCCATAGTGGCGCCCGTTTCCGTCCCATTGTAAATGTAATTCACGTGCTCTGGAGGAAGCAATTTCTTCGCTTCTTCCTCGAATTCGTCCAAGGAGTTGAGCTCGCCGGCGGGTAACGCGGGATCGATCATGGATTTCGAGCCTCAATGTTCGAAATTGGTTATTTCACGTTTCTCCACCGAGGCAAAAAATCTATTATGCGGCAGGGTGCTCTGTTGCTGCACTTTTTCGACCGAATTCCACACGCGAGTGTTCTACAAAATGCTCCCGAATTATCAATCACATCTAAAGAAAGGACGCCACACCCAGTATCTTCCGATGACCAAACCGGAAGCTTGGGCATTCATCAAGGGTCATTTCAAGATGGTCCTCAGTTCTTTAGACGCTGATGGGTTTCCTCACGCGGCGCCGATTTGGTTTGTCATTATGGATGATAAGATCTACTTCCGGGCACAACCTTACAAGAAAAAGATCAAGAACATCATGAATCGTCCGCAAGTTTGCGGAGTAGTTGAGGATGGAGAAAAGTACACTGAGCTCCGCGGAGTAATGATCAGGGGACTCGCGAAGATTGTGGACTCAGACAAGCCCTTGAGAAAGCGCGTCTTTGAGTTGCTCGCGGAAAAATATTCGTCCGTGAGAAATACGGACCGGTTTCCTCAGACTTGGCAGGAAACATACGGGAAAGAGCACCGGGTTGTGGTGGAGTTCAAACCCACCAGTATAGTGTCATGGGATAATCGAAAATGGATCTCACCGCTCATGGCCAGAGAAAGATCCTGATCGCTGAACAAACGGCTTAAAATCGGGGCCGCCTACGCCTAAATTCAGACTACTCAGAGTACAGACTTTTCTTTTGAAGCCTCCAAGTAAACAGCAAATTCAAAGCTATCTGGCTGATTTCAGCGGTCTGACGGGAAAAGACAAGAAGAAAATTCTCATCGATTATTTCGGACCGTTGATTCAATACGGGAAGGAAGGTAGATCCGGAGGTAACGGGGCTGAGTTAAAGCAGATGGGTTACGGGTCTCCTTATCTTATCGTGTATCGGGAGAACAAAGGGAACGGACGTGAAGCGAAGAAAAAAGCCATCCTCTCCACGATGCGCGTGGGCTTTGGTTTTGGCCACGACTACAGAGCGGATCGAGTAGACAACGCTATACTCTCCTTCGACACGTGGAACACTTTGCCCCAGCATTGCCGGGTGTGGGATGTTGGAGCTTTCAATAGAAAGAATTCTTCCATGTTTTCGCTCAGGGACAGCGGAGAGTTTTTTCTCCTGCGTCCCATGATTCGGGGTAGCGAATACTACAGGGACCTCGACAGAATTTTCCAGACTGGTAAGCTGGAGGAGCTCGATCTTGAGAGGACAAGATCTCTTGCGAAGTACATTGCGGGGATTCACAAAATGAAATACTCGGGGGAAGGTCAGCACGAACTTTACGCGCGAAAAATAAGAGATACCCTCGGGCACGGCGAGTGCATTTTCGGACTGGCGGATAGCTACCCTCCTGTACCCACGGAATACCTCCAATCGGGCGAGCTTGAAGAAATAGAGAAAAAGTGCATCACGCAGCGATGGAAACTAAAGAATCAACATAGCCGATTATCAAAGGTGCACGGAGACTATCACCCGTGGAATATTCTATTTCAGGAAAATCGCACCCGACCCTCAGCCAAGTTTGTTCTATTGGATCGCAGTAGGGGGGAATGGGGAGAGCCGGCAGATGATGTTTGTGCCCTTTCGATCAACTATCTGTTTTACTCACTCCGCAAATACGGAGAGATAAAGGAGGAGTTTCTCAAACTCTTTGAGGTGTTTATGGAAGAATATCTTCTCGAAACAAATGACAATCAACTTTCAGCGATCATGCCATTGTTTTACGTCTTTAGAGCGTTGGTCATAGCCTCCCCGATCTGGTATCCTCAGTTGGAAGGCAAGGTGCGAAGGAAGATTTTCAACTTCGTTCAGAACATTTTAGACGACGGGAATTTCGATTGCCAAAAACCCAACGAATACTTCGAGGCCCGAGCGGCATGAAAAAATTCGAGTGGTCAAACATTCTTCGAAGGGCTGGGCAGGCCGGTCGAGAGGCGATCCTGCAGAACTATACGGAAACCAGCCGGCACAAGATTCTCGGAAAGGGAATGGGAGGAGACATGACGTTGCGCATCGACAAAGTATCTGAAAAGGCGATCTACCGATCTCTGAAAAGCGACCTGGGCAAATCCTTCGTGTTCCTATCTGAGGAAGTCGGAGAGGTCTCAAATTCCGTGGTCAACGAGGACTTGCCTGTGATCGTCTGCGATCCACTGGATGGATCTCATAACGCGGAAGTCGGAATTCCGTTTTTCTCTCTAGCACTGTCTGTAATCGAGCAGGGCGATTTCGCACAAGATCCTGGTAGAAGTTTTGGCAAGATTTCCAACGGTTTGATCACTAGCATCAAAACGGGAGATGAATACTATGCGACCAAAGGCCGAGGAGCTTTTCATAACGGGAAGAGAATCAAGCCCAACACTGTGAAAACAGACATCATTCAAACCCTTTTGGTTGAATGTAGCGACCTGGATTATTTGAGAGAAAAGATCCTCAGGGGTCTGTCGGACCAAGAGATCAACAAGACCCGATTAATGGGAAGCGCGGCAATGAGTTACTGCATGCTGGCCACTGGAGCGGCCGACGCCCTGATCTTTGCTCAGCCCGGGGGTGCTCGCACGATTGATTCTCCAGCGGGCTATCTCATTGCACGGGAATCTGGCAAGGTTTTCTCGAATGTTACCGAAGGCATGGAGGGAACATCTGTGGAAGATCTTGAGGTCGGCTTTTCTTCGAGAGCGAATATCATCGGAGCAGCAAACTCAACGATCCTCTCCACACTTGGAGACAGATTGGTTAGCCTCCCTTGAGCCCTTCTGATCCTGCTTTCGTCGTTTGGTTCACGGGGCTGCCCGGCTCGGGCAAAAGTACCATAGCTAGAGGCGTTTTTGAAAAAGCCGTGCGGAATCTACGGAATCAATCCGAACCTAATAGAATCACACTACTCGAAATGGATGCCATCAGAAAGAGAGTATTTCCTCATCCGACCTATTCCGACGAAGAGAGGGAAGCAGCCTATCGAGCTTTTGTCCTAATGGGCTCGATGCTTTCCAGCAATGAGGTTGCAGTCCTACTGGACGCCGTAGCACACAAAAGAATTTGGCGGGAGCTCGCAAGAGAGCAATGCCCTAAGTTCATCGAAGTGTATGTCAAATGCCCGATTGAGATTTGCATCGAAAGGGAAACCAATCGATCCGGAGACAAAGTGAGGCAGAAACTCTATCGTGATGCTCTCGAACGCCTAAAAACGGGAGAGACAATCGAAGGACTGGGAAAAGTGCCGGGAGTCGATGAGCTTTACGAAGAATCACCGTCACCCGAAGTGGTAATAGATAGCTCTACCGAATCACCAGATGAACTTGTGCGACGAGCTTACACAGCGATTTCGAGCTTTGATCCTCAGTTATTCTATATCGGAAATAGAAATTGAAATAATTTCAAGATCTGAGGATAACTGCTGAGCTTTTGACTGTTTTAGTCAGGTGTTTGGCAAGAGTTAAATCGGAAATGAGAGAAGTTAGTAATTGCTATGACACTCGAAGCTCCGGGGATATTGCAGGTAATTTTTCCTGACGGTAAGCCCGAGGAAACTCTCGAGCCAAGACTTTCCGAGGCGGAGTTGAAGCACATTTACCGTGCCATGACTCTTACGCGTGCTTTTGACATCAAGAGCTTCAGTCTCCAGCGTCAAGGGAGAATCGGTTTCTATACGCCCCTCGCTGGTCAGGAGGCGGCGCAGATAGGCAGCACCTCTGCTCTCAGGGACGATGACTGGGTCCTGCCAACTTACCGGGACACGGGTGTGGCCATCTTTAGAGGCGTGCCTATCCCAGTTCTTTTCGCCCATTTATTCGGGAACAGTGCGGACGTAATGAAGGGCCGGCAGATGCCCAATCACTGGGGTTACAAGGAGGTCAATTTTTTCAGTATCGCAGCGACGATCGCGGCGCATCTTCCGGTTGCAACTGGTATTGCGATGGGGATGAAGTACCGCCACGAAGACAAAGTGGCAATGGCATTTCATGGCGACGGTGCCACCTCGGAAGGGGACTTTCACTCGGCTTACAATTTCGCCGGAGTTTTCAAAGCACCCGTGATTTTCATCTGCGAGAATAATGGCTGGGCGATTTCTTTGCCTTCTTCCAAGCAGACCGCTTCTGAATCTTTTGCTGAGAAGGCCGAAGCGTACGGTTTTGTGGGGCTGCGAGTCGATGGAAATGACGTGCTTGCAGTGTACAAGGCTGCGCAGGAAGCCGTGGATAGGGCAAGAAAGGGGAGGGGGCCGACGATGATCGAGTGCATAACCTATCGCATGGGCCCGCATAGTACGAGCGATGATCCCAATCGGTACCGAACGAGAGAAGAAATAGAAGAATGGAAAAGGAAAGATCCCATCGAGCGGTTTAGGTCATATCTGGAGCGAAGGGGGATCTGGACAAGGGACTATGAGGAGACAATTTCAAAAGAGAACGATGAAACGATTATCGGTGCTATAAGAGAGGAAGAAAAAGTGCCTCGTCCTGTGATCGAAACGATGTTCACCGAAGTGTACGCTGAAATGCCTTGGAACTTGAAGGAGCAACTGGCGGAGGAAGAGGCGTCCTAGATGGCTGTTATCAACATCGTTCAGGCGGTAAATCAAGCACTTCGGGAGGAGATGCGACGCGATGATCGTATTATCGTCTTGGGGGAAGACGTGGGCAAAGATGGCGGAGTTTTTAGGGCAACGGAAGGCTTGTACGACGAGTTCGGACAGGATCGAGTAATTGACACTCCTCTCGCGGAATCCGGAATAATCGGTACCGCCATTGGGATGGCGGTTTATGGTTTGAACCCCGTTCCCGAGATCCAATTTCTAGATTTTATTTATCCCGCTTTTGACCAGATCGTGACTAACCTTGCGAAACTGCGATACAGGTCAGGAGGACAGTATTCCTGTCACCTCGTCGTTCGAGCTCCCTACGGCGGAGGCATCAAGGGAGGGCACTACCATTCGCAAAGTAGTGAAGCCTACTTCTGTCATACAGCCGGGTTGAAGGTCGTGATTCCCGCTACCCCCTACGATACCAAGGGCCTTCTGTTGGCCTCTATGCGAGATCAGGACCCAGTGATCTTCCTCGAGCCCAAGAGGATCTACCGGGCAGTGAAGGGTGAAGTTCCTGAGGGAGAGTTCACGGTACCAATCGGTAAAGCGAAAGTGGCTAGAGAAGGTACGGACGTGAGCGTCTTTGCGTACGGCGCGATGCTCCATGTAGCTCTCGAAGCAGCCGAATTGGCAGCGAAAAGTGGGGTACAACTCGAGGTTGTAGACCTGAGGACTCTCGTACCTCTCGACATCGACGCGATACTCGAATCTGTGAAGAAAACCGGGCGGGTGATTATTTTGCACGAAGCTCCCAAGACTGGCGGTTTCGGTGCCGAGATCGCAGCCCTGATTGCCGAAAAGGGAATTGACTTCTTGAAGGGCCCCATTCTACGAGTTACCGGCTACGACACTCCATTTCCCTATACGCTGGAGGAACACTATATGCCGAATGCGCAGAAAGTTCTGAATGCCGTCAATAAAATCATGCAGTATTAACTTTCAGAAAGCTTCAGAATCCCGTCCCACTGCTCTTTTGCAACAGGCATCACGGACAGCCGGGAAAACTTCACAAGGATAAAGTCCTTGAATTTCGGGTTCGCCTTGATCGCATGAAGCGATACCGGGGTTTTCAATATCTTCACGGGCACGACGTCCACGGCTACCTCTTTCGACGCTGCTAGTTCCACACCTTTTTCCTTAGAGTAAGCGTCGGTGGTGGCTTTCATAATCCCCACCACACTTTTGTTGTCGCCAGTTTCATAGTAGAAGATCTGATCGCCTTTTTTCACCTGCCTCAAATTCTTCAACGCGAGATTGTTATGGACTCCCTCCCAGACAGTTTTCCCATCTTTTCCCAGCTGTTCGTACGAGTAGCTTTCCGGATCTTCCTTGAATAACCAGAGCATTATCCGATCGACCTAATTCGAAAATTGGACTTGAAAAAAGTCTTTATCTGGCCCGAGGCTGTCGTCTCACAACTCAGACGAGAATCTCGCCGAGATCTCTCACTGCAGAGTGCTTGAGTTCCTGAGGGGTAATCTCGTTGCTCTTCCACGCCCGCTCCAGCGAAAGATAGTCGGAGAACTCCTTGGAGCCGAAACTCAAAGGTTTATCCAGCACCGGAAAGATTAGCGCCTTGTACCAGCCCAGGATGGGATTCACCTCGACATCTCCAGGGGCACAGTAGGTCTTTCTGATCTTGGCTTCCAGAGAATCCTGAGTCTCGTCTAGATTGATCGTATTTCCGAAGGATTTGCTCATTTTTCGTTTGCCATCGATCCCTTGCATGATCACCTTGCTGTGAATCGCAATAGGAGTTGGATATCCCAGCTTCTTCAAATTCTCGATCGCGAGAACGTGGACTTTCCGCTGATCAATTGCCCCTACGGCAACATTCACTCCCAGCTCCCCGATGTCCAGAACCTGCATCAGCGGGTAGATCAACGAGGACGTCATCCGGCTCACAGAGGACTTACTGATCTCGTCCATGCTCTTTTCCGCCTCGGTGAAATTGATCACCCGGGAAAGCCGCAGCATTTGTATGAAGTACTTTTGATCTTCAAACTCCGTGCCGTACCGGTACTCCAGCTTGCCCCCGATTCCCATTTTCGTCGCGATTTTCTCGTACATTTTCCGGTCGGCAGCCGCGAAGTTCTGGATCTCCCCGATCTCCCCCTTGTCGTTGGCGAGCGCGTGCAAATCTGCAAGAAGGATGATCGCTTTGAAGCCGTGCATGGCAAGCTTGAAAACCGGAATGGATGCGCTGAGATTGCCGATGTGGATTACATTGCTCGGCTCGAGCCCGATGTAGGTGACAGGGTTTGGGGTTTCGTTGATAACCTTCGTCAGTCGTTCCTCAGTAAGGATCTCAATGTCCTGTTTTCTCAGATCGGCGATGATTTCCTCGGCGTTCACTTTGGAATCGGCTTGAAGGAAGCCTTCCGGAATCGTATTTAAGGTGAGTCGCAGCGACGAGATAGCACGTAAACAAAAACAATCTTCGTTCCTAGTAAGTCTCTTTGATCGTCACAAAAGACGTGCAGGTCAGAGTTCTCTCCACACCTTT
>JASHXQ010000151.1 GCA_030043455.1 Nitrososphaerales archaeon
GATTGGTGAGCCTCCGTCAATGTTCGAGAACCCCAAGAACCCGCTTACGGAGAAATACATTAGCGGGCACCTGGTCTAGCCGCGAGTCGTACTCTATTGGCACGCCTCATCGACATCGGACTGGAGAGAGTATCCGATATCCTCATGGAGATGGCGAATCTCTCCGAGAAATCTGTTTCTGCCGCCATTGATTCCTACATGACCGGGAAGCCTCGCATCGAGGAGATCCGAGCATGGTCGGTCGAGATTCGCCAGCTGCAGGACGACGTTAGCGAGCTTTGCGTTGATATCATTGCCAGATATCAACCTGTTGCTTCAGATCTACGTTTCGTCAAGTCCGCGATGGACATTGCATACGGTTTTACAAGATTCGGAAGGTACGCCTATGACATTGTCGACACATTGGAGCTCTGTGGCGATCTTACAAGCTGCGACAAGAGCAGAGTGGAACTTACCGCAAAGACGACCAGAGAAATGTTGAAGATGAGCGTAGATGCCTTCGCGAGCAGGGATGTGGAGCTAGCAAAGAACGCGCAGAAGATGGACGACTTTGTCGACGATAAATTCAGAGAAGCAATCGACAATGATGTCCATGCCAAAGACGAACAGGCAAAATGCGCCGTTTCCGAAACTCTTATTCTGAGATATTTGGAACGAATCTCGGATCATTCGTCGTACATCGGCGATGCCGTGCTCTACATCGTAACCGGCGAGAGAAACACTCCTAAAATAATCAGCTCCCCAAACTAGCGGGAGCATTTACGAGAGGGTTAGAGAGACCTCCCCTTGCCAGGAGTCCCTTTACTACTTGGACGGTAGGGCTGGAGTGACTTCCTTCCAGAAGATCTGTTTCGTTGAGGTCTGTATAGTGTCGTTGCATGAGTGCAGATTAAGATAATTACCGGCGCACTTTTCAATTCCGTGAACCGGACAAGTGTGATAACCGTATTCAATCTTGGGCTTTACCGTCTGTAGAGGTTTCATTACTTTCTTGCTTATCAGGGACCTCTTTGCCTTCTTCTTTGCCCCGAAGGTGGTAACTTCTCGGAATTGGGTCGGCCGTTGGGTGCTCGCGAATCTTGGCATGAATCTGTTCAGCAACAAACCACCTCCAGCTACAGCGAAGAAACCAATCGGAACTAAAATTAGACTGAACGCGTTCGAAAAGGGTTTGAGCGAATTCGCCGCGAGAAGCAAAACGAGACAGACATCCAGATAAATGGCTGCCAGGATAAAGAGATCAGACCAAAAAGTTCTCAAAGTTTAAGGAGTTCCCCAACTAAAGACGTCTTGGAAATTCCTTCCTAATTAGTCTGTAGTATGTGCAGACGACAAACATGGGTCGAAAAACACGGCCTAGAGCACCCAAGACGATATGGGAATCGTCGGCTAAGTGAATACATTGATCGGATCTCGCTCCATCAGGAGCTCGCCCTTTGTACGCGCCGAGGAGACTGCCTCTTCGGTCCTCACAAATTGATCCGTGGTCAGCCTCAATACCAAGCTCGAGATCTCCACAGAATGTCTGATCACATCTTTCAGAGACTGGGCGGTCTCTAATATTACTAATATTTGCTCAATTCCCGCCGAAGTTCCCATCAGACGCCTGCTGTTCTCAAGCGCAAGATCCACAAGGCCGGGAAATTCCTTGGCTCGGTCAATAGTTAATTCCGCAGCCCGACTATCCCGCTTGAAGAACGACAAAACCGAAGAATCCAAAATTTCTGAGGCAACAAGCCCCAGCTTTTCCAGAGTTTCGGCCCACGATTCATCCAGAGCGGTCTCGAGTTTGGAAGCTTCTATAGCGATGGCTCTCGCACATTCGGCAATACATGCGATCTCTCGCGTAATCAGAAGATATACCGCTAGTTTCTCGGGTTCGGCGTCATCCCCTTCTTTGAAAAAATCATGGTTTATGGATCCTAGGATCTGGCGTGAGGTGTAGGAGCCAAACCGTTCAATTTCATCCTTCTCTAGTACATCACGAACCCTCCTCTTGTCCAGAAATTTCAACGCCGAAATTGACTCCTCGAGCATGGAAGCAGATACGATGGACATACGCTTCATCGCGTTTTCAATCGTAAGCTCTGACTTTCCCAGAAGGATCTGCAAAACGAGTCCTTCCGACGTGTCGGCGACGATTTCGACCCCAATTAACCGCCGTCGAACCAAATCCCGAATAGTAGATTTCAGAAAGGAATTGCCAGAAGCTTCGGGTATTCTCACTTTGATCATATTGTAACCCTGAACATAGAGGCACGCAATTTTCTTGAAGATGGTCTCCACCGGTTCTGGACGAGAAATGTACAACACTCCGACATCGGTTTCTCCCTGAGAAGGATTTCCGCCGAGACTTTTATCCAAGCTTATGAGCAAAGAAGTACTGTTATGTCGAGTGATCGTTAGAGGACTTCCCTGCACCAATCCCATTTCCTTTACCCACCTCTTGGGCAGAGAAATCATACAGGATGATTTCCCAGAAATCTGAACTTTCCTTTTCTCTTTTGGGGGATGAGAAGCCATTAAGAATACAACCCTCGGTTTTGG
>JASHXQ010000152.1 GCA_030043455.1 Nitrososphaerales archaeon
GATGACAGCTACCACAGTCGTTTCAACGAGAATGTCTGGAACTAGGGCATCAACGTATAGAAAGACGCCTCCCACGGCGAGAGAAACAGCAGAGGCGATCAACAATCCACTCAGGACTTTGGGGAGTTGAATGGCTCTTCCCAGCTCCAACACCAGCCAGAAAACGATAGCGAAATTGAAAAAGGCATCGCACTGTATGCTCCTTGCAAATTTCGCGTTTTTTTCCAAGCGAAACTTCTTGACAAGATCCATTGAGATTGATAAAGCTCGGAAATAAATATCCGAGGCACACTGGCCGTGCGGCTGGGCAATGGGGCGACTGTATTATTCCACTGAACAATTGAGAGAAAATTCCAAACTGACCGACTATCCCGCGGGAGTACAAACCTACGGACATCAGATCGCCATGGTCGGTGTGGCAACTCGAGGCTGCCGGATAACTTTCGAGGTCTCAAAGCAGTGCAGACAGGTCGAGGATTATCTCTACCTCAGCTGCGACGAGGAAGATGTGGTAAACATTCCTTTCTCTGAAAGAAAGATTATTTTTCAAATGCCCGCTACAGTGGAGAGAACTCCCTCGCGCGTGCGCGGAGCTGTCTCACCACAACTGGATCAATTGCGTAAGGCCCTCAGAGGAGCGCAGGTTGTATTCGTAATCTCGGGCTTGGGAGGGACGATTGGATCCGGAATAGCGCCCCTCGTCGCAAAGTGTGCAAGGCAGGTTCACGCGCTTGTCGTAGGAGTGGTCCTAATGCCCCTGTTCGTTGAGAGACACAAGCATTTTTTTGCTGGCTGCGCGCTGAGGCAGCTCACGGAAAACTGTGACGGAATCATTCTGCTTGAGAACAATTTGGTGAAGGGGGACCGACTTCCCGCGGTGGATGTTGCGGCTCGCCTGCATGAGAAACTGGCCCTCGTAATCAACTCTCTCATAACTCCGATTGGAGCGGACGGTGCCGGTGGAGGCATCGAAACAGTCGTCGATTACATTCGAGCTAATCCTTACTCGGTGCTTCCCATTTCCGAAGAAAGCTCGGCTCCGCCTCAGATCATTTCGGAATCTACCACCCGTTCGGGCGTTCTTGTTAGCTACCAATCGCGTGAGGATGTAAACAAGATCATCAACTCTTATGATCCAGTCGACGTCTGTCTCAGGAGTTCGGGCATGGACAATCTCGATCCTGATCTCGACATTTCTCTCGAGCTCGGCCGAGGAATCCTGCGGAATATCGAGGGTTAAAGAAGACTAGATCTGGGGATAAGAAATCTTTCCACTTTCGAGGATGTTCCTCATACTCTGCTTGAGCAAGGCGACGTTCAGATCGTAATAGCGGTCCTCCTTCCATACATCCAGCTTGGCAAGAGTCCTCGGAATCATTCCAAGGCAGATGGCGTCCTCGTCCTTTTGGGCGTGGACTAGTGCGGAAGCAGAAAGGATCAATCCCTGTTGTACGCTCTTTTCAGTGGGATTGGATTCCCGCCGCCAGATCTGCTCCATTGCCTCGTGGCACTCCCAGTAGCGCTGGTCGTTGAAGAGATCCACTGATTCCTTTACCGTCTCCACCTTCTCCTTGTAGAGGGCGGGAAAACTGGTTTCTTCCGCAGTAAGATCCCGGTTGAGCAACACATTACCATAATCCTTGGACAAGGCGTCCACAGCTTTTTCCATAGAAGTTTTGTCGTTGGCGTAAAGATCGAATTCGATCGCGACCTGGGTCACCCGCATGTTTTTCACAACCGCCCCCAGCGGATCTACTTTTTTCCGGAACTCGATCATCAATGGGAGAGTCTGCTTTGGAGAATAATTTTTGCCATTGGCCAGCCGAACGAGATATCTGTGCAAAAAGAAATCGGGAGATCAAAGTCGCTCCTCTTGTAATAATTGTTGTTATTACACCGAAATCATAAAGTGGATATGGTATTAGGGCAGCGTTCCTTGGAGGAAAGTCGACGCGATTGTTGGCCCAGAAATCGAGAAATCGAGATCCCAAGTCGAGTACGGCTCCGATTGGTTAAAGCATTCGAAAATGATATGTTCTTCCCAAAAGATTCCGCAAATCACACTGAAGCGATCTCTTGTCCATCGAGGAACTATACAATGTTGTTCAAAACTGTAGGAAATGCCCGGGTGTTATTCACACGAAAAGTTGGCACAGAGGAGATGACGGGAGGATATTGTTTGTGGGGATTCAACCGAGCTGGAAGGGCCATCCCGAGAATCCTGACGCGCTGAAATATATTCGAGGATACTTCGACAAATTTTGGAAATTGAAGGAAGAATACGGTCTGGGACCCTTTCGCTTTACGAATTTTGTCAAGTGCGCTACCGACAGCGCTTCCGTCTATCCAAACAGGCAAGTATTCGAAAACTGTTTTGATTATCTGAAAAGAGAAATCGAGTTATTCCGAACTGAATACGTAGTCTTCATCGGATTGAAGTATTGGAATAAACGTAATGTCGAAAGAGTCGGAGTACGATCGAATTACTGTTTTCACTACGCCGGACAATCTGCAAACCAGCCTGATTATCAAATAAAACAAAGAAAACGGTTTGAAATAATTCGAAAGGAGACCTCAGATCTGGGAATTATTAGTTCTACTAAATCGTAGAGCTAATTGTTTTTAGTGAGATAGCGATCACTAGAACTAGCGCAAACCTATCTTCTGGTGAAAGTATTTTTGCCCTTCTCGATCTTTTCTAGGAAAAAGAAAGACGATTCATCCTCGAAACCCAACCAGGATCCGTTTTCTTTGGGACGATCGGAGCACTTTGAGTGGCGCTCCCAAGCCGGAAATAATAGCGTGAATGGGTCGGAGTGGCTCATGCGAGAAGGCGTTTCCTATCTGGAGAGAATCTATTCAGTCTACAGATCGGATATTTTGCAGCTGGGAGATGCGAATCGGCTCCCCATTCGAGTCAGCGTGAATCCGAGTAGCACCTGTCAGGGGGGCATCGCTGGCGCGACTGGTAACGGAGAACTCAGCTACTGTGCAGGTCAATGGGGGAGCAACCAGTACTGCTATGGAATAATAGCTCACGAGTTGTGCAACCTCTTTACCGGGGAAAAAGTTTCATCAGGCTGGCCCACAGAGTGGTGGGCGAACCATCGTTCTCCCTTCCCCACCATGATTGCGAACCAGGCAATGAAAAAAACGGTGTCCCAATTCTACCGGTCGTGGGGTAATTACAAGGATCCATTGGTCATGATGTTTGATCGGTTATTCAATGATTTTCCGGGAATGTTCCCCCGGATGTTCCAGAAGATGCGAGCCCTCGGTGTGTCTCTTTCGAGCTTGCAAGATCCGTACCTCAGTCACACGGTGTATTATTTCATGTTCTTTGGAGCCGGCCGACAGGTAGCGAATTATTTCGTGGTGCCACCCATGCCTCCAATAAATCCTAATTTGATTCAAGAGTTGGAACGAAGGTATCAGCTAGGCGTGATCTAGGTTTTCGGAACTAGGAACTAGAATGGGATCTGCGATGGCGAGTTGTATCACGGAATCTGTCATATTTTCGTTGATAGGTTGCAGGACTGCCATCATGCTCGAGACAAGCTCTTTGATCTTCGAAATGGTTGAAGTGTCGATGAGCCTCCCTTTAGAATTGAACTTCTGGGAGACCAGCTGTACCACCAAAGGCTCCCCTATCATTCTCGCATCCATATAGTCCATGATCGTGCTCAGGTGATTCGCAGCGGATCTTCCGCCCCTGTTCCCTGAAACTCCAATTATCAATGCCACCGGCTTGCCCTCAAAAGCACCTTCGCCATAAGGACGAGAAGCCCAGTCAAGAGCATCCTTCAAGGCGCCGGTTACCGATCCGTTGTACTCTGGCGTAGCGATCAAAATCGCGTCCGCACTATGTACCTTTTGTCTTAGAGTTTCGACAATTTGAGGAATCTGCGTGTCCTCCACGTCTTGGTTGTAGTGAGGCAAGTCGTTGATCTCGAAAGCCTCGAACTCCATCCCTTCCGGGAGAAAGGCCGCAGCCCCCTCCAGTAGGGCTCTATTGAAGGAATTATTCCGCAAACTGCCCACGATTCCAAGCACCCTTGGAGCACCGAATTTTGTATCGTCATTCATCGCCCATGTGGACTCCATTGCTCCCGACTATAGTGTCAATCAGGAATATATACTTGGTAGTTTATTTCTACTTAGTGGGTTAATTGCAGTTTAGCAGGTTAGGTGAATTTTATTGCTCCGCGTCGGGCATAGTATTCCGAGCCACCCTCTCCCTTCTCCCAGGGACTTTCACCAATTATGAATGAGAAGTCAGAATAAACTGGGTCGCGATGGCGCGGGCAACATCCTTCCCCTCGCTGTTTTTGAGGATCGTCTCGACCACCGCAATTGTTTTGCCTTTGTGTACGACCTTTGCCTCTGCCCTAAGTATGGTCTCGAAGACCGGGCGAAGAAAATTGATCTTCAGCTCCAGCGTAGTAAAGGACTCATCATCCTTAAGCAGGGTCGCCGCTGCCACTCCCACGCTGAGGTCCGCTAGATCGGTTAATATTCCACCATGGACGGTTCCCATTGGATTGTAAAATCGCGAGTCTACCTTCATCGTTGCAACTGCCGTACCTTCTCCCACACTCTCTAG
>JASHXQ010000012.1 GCA_030043455.1 Nitrososphaerales archaeon
CCAGCTGAGGGACGACAGGAAGATGATCCAGGCGACGGTGCAGCAGGCAGAATCTTCTCAGGAACAGGCCCGGCTCACGACCGAGCAACTCAAGCAGAATTACGAACTTGCCACCGTGGATTTGATCACGGGGATCTATGATTTCGCGAACAGCCTGCAGGTGCAACAATCCTGGCTCACGGTCCTCAGCACCAAGTTATCTACCCCGGATGATTTCGACAAGCTGCCCGACACTACAAGACTTGCCTTTCTACAGATGGCTTCTCTCTTTGAGTCCATCGGGCTCCTGGTCGAGAGAAACTATGTAAAATCGGATCTGATCGACGACATGTTTGCGACCCAGCAGGCGTGGGAATATCTCGAACCCTTCATCAGGTGGATGCGGGAGAAGTACGAGACTGAGGAGTACTACTTTTTCTTCGAGAAGCTGCACAAGCGGTTGGCTCAGCCTCCGGAAACCTGAGAACTAATAACTGTCCTAAATTTTGTCTACACAGGCATAGTTTTTCACTTTGGTAGACACCACTACTCTGATCGTGATCAGTACCATTGTGCAGACGATCGTCATTACAGTCACTCTGATTGTGTTCATATTGCAGTTCCGCAGTCAGGAAAAAGCAATCCGAGAAGCAGCTTATCAGGGACTCATGGGGCGGTACAATGACTTCATAAGAACGCTCGTTGACAAGCCGGAGCTCGCTAGGTTTCTCGTGGATGATTCGGAAAGAGCTGTCTCCCGGGAAGAAGCCACAGTGTACGCGCATCTCCTGATTGCATACGGGATAATCGAGGAAGCTTTTCTGCTCTACAAGAGAGGGTGGATTGATGATGACGCATGGCAGCAGTGGTCAGCATGGCTAAAAGTCCTCTGTGAACGCCCCCAGATGCGTAACATCTCTCAAAGAACGAGCGGTACGTTCGACAAACGGTTCGAGGAGTACGTCAGTGACATGATCAAATCCTTGGAAACCACTCAAGCTGCCTAATAGTAGGTTCCCCCATAAAACTTCAAAGTCGGTATCATGCGGATTGAATTTCCTTTGCATTCGAGGAATTGTTTAAAAGGGCAAAGTGGGAGCAAAAGTGGGAGCGCTATGAGCGAAGTGATCATGGACTCAAAGGGTAGAATTTTGATCCCCGAGAAGGTCAGAAAAAAAGCTGGCTTGGTTGCGGGTACGAAATTAAAAGTGAGCACCCGTGATCAGGTCGTCGTAATACGAAAAAGTGTAAGTCCTGAACAGTTTATTCGCGACACAAATGGGATCATCAAAAGTACCTCACCGGTAAAGCACATCGATCCCTTGAAACTCAAGGAGATGTGGAACGTGCGACTTTGATCTACGTAGACACAAATTATTGGATCTATTGGCTTGACTCCGCGCTCCCTGAGCATCGCCACGTAACAAAATTAATGAGCGAAGCTATCAAGTCAGGGTTGACAACTAATTATGTAACTCTCCTTGAGGTTGCACATTATCTTAGAAATTTACCGAAGAGAGAGTTTTCATCACTGATGGAATCAATTGAGAGCCTATCAACTCTCGTCTTTAGCGAGTTCGATGCTCAAACTGCTGGTTTGGCTTTAGACCTCTTGCCCACTTACTCATTAAAAGGACTTGGTGGCAGGGATTGCATTATTCTTGCTTCAATGCAGCTTGGTGGGGTCAGGAAGATTGCTACCCATGATAGAGCCTTCGAAGGGATAAAAGGGATTACCGTAGTTGACGAGATTCCCTGATGGCATTAGTTCGAATAATTTCAATTACTAAACGCTTTCAGGCTGAAATTTTAGGGCAAAAGATTGAGCGGGACCTATCGCTTACACCCACGCATGCGTGAATCAATAGCCATTAGGATCCACTAATCTCCTTGGTTGTAGACCAAGAAAATCAATGAGGGCGCCTAGCAG
The DNA here is from genome assembly GCA_030043455.1 of Nitrososphaerales archaeon. The sequence continues at coordinate 1,910 of JASHXQ010000012.1, forward strand.
AAACCCCTTTCCTTTCAAAAGGAGTCTCTAATTATTTTACAGAAATTGTCTATCAAGGGCAGGCCCAAGATTTTAGGACCCAGAGGTCATGTTCCTTAGAAGATCCAGAAATCTCGTGTGGGGGGAGAATAAAGGGCTTGATGGCGAAAATTAATCCCTTATTATGCCCGAGAAAAGAGCACAGTCTCGTTTAGCGTGAACGTTCAAGATCTTGAAACACCTGCGCTCGTTCTGGATCTCGACCTGATGGACAAGAACATCCGTCGAATGTCCGAGTATTTCCGAGGAAGGAGTGCAAAGTTGCGTCCCCACGTGAAAAATCACAAGACCCCAATCATTGCTCTAAAGGAAATTGATGCCGGTGCGGTCGGGGTCGCCGTCGCAAAGCTGGAAGAGGCAGAAATTATGGCTTATTCCGGTATCCAAAATGTCTTGATCATGAACCAGATCGTAACGGATGAAAAGATCGAACGTCTCCTTGGGCTCGCAAAGCACGCCGAGGTCATGGTCGCCGTAGACAACGCAGAAAACGTGACGCGGTTGTCTAGCAGGGCCAAAGCGAAAGGCGTTCCTTTAGGCGTAGTAATCGAGGTGGACATCGGACACCATCGCGCCGGGGTACAGCCAGAAGATGCTGCCAGCCTGGCTCAAAAAATCATTTCGTCAGGGAATCTGAAATTCCGAGGTCTCGGCGCCTACCAGGGCCACATCAGCCTGATGACGGATCCCAAGGAAAGACAAGTGGCAGACGAGATCGCATGCGGGAAATTAATCTCTGCCAAAGATCAGATTGAGGATAAAGGAATCGCGGTCGACATCGTAAGTGCCGGGGGCACCGGGACGTACAATTTTACCGGAAACTATCCCGGAATTACGGAAGTGCAAGCGGGCTCATACGTCACGATGGACGTGGGCTATCTGGACTGCGGCATCGATTTCAATTTGGCCCTCACGGTTTTGACCACCGTGAACAGCACTCCCGCGAATGACCGGGCAATTCTGGATGCCGGGCTGAAATCGATCACTACGAATCAGGGATTGCCGCGCATCAAAGGGCTAGAAGGAGTAGAAATCACCAAGCTCTCAGCAGAACACACCCACCTCAAACTCTTTCCCAACCACTCCGCGCTCAGCTTGGGAGATAAGGTCGAAGTGTACCCCAGCGACACGGATACCACGATCAACATGCACAACCAGTTTTACGGAGTGCGAAACGGCGAAGTAGAAGTAACCTGGCCGATCCTCGCC
>JASHXQ010000153.1 GCA_030043455.1 Nitrososphaerales archaeon
CAGGTACTTCATCTTCCCCAACGACTTTATCCATTGACGATTCTACTTGGCCAGTCTATGATCTCAATCAGCTGTACGCAGTATACGGCGATCCCTATCCGGACTGGCTGACAGATACTGTTTATCAATCGCTTGTCACTACAAACGAGAGCGCCCAGTATGGTCAGGGGAATATTCAATATCTTCCCGGGCTTGCCCAGAACTGGACTATCTCGGCCAATGGAACTGAATATACCTTCAATCTGAGACAGGGAGTTACATTCTCCAACGGAGATCCTTTCAATTCCTACCAAGTTTGGCTCCAGCTGTATGGGTTGTACTACTTGACCGCAAATAGTTCGGCGTGGCTCGAGTCCTATGCGCTGTTCAACATGACCAATGCTAATTTCGGTCCAGCCACGATCGCCCTGATAAATCAGAGCGGGTTGATCAATCCTTCCCACCAGGCGCTCGACATCATGATGAACTCTTCTTGGCCGATTTACGTCACCGGTCCTTACCAGATTGTCTTCCAATTGGATGCCCCCTTCGCATATCTCCCCGGGACACTTCTTGTGAATGATGGCCTTCTCTTCGACACTCAGTGGCTTCTGGATCACGGTGGTTTCGGCAACCCCACGACGTTCAACCCCTACTTCAATCAGAATCCGATTCCAGGGACGGGACCGTACATGGTAACCCAGGTGGCGGAGAACAATTACGTTAGTTTTACTCAAAATCCGACTTACTGGGGCAACAGCTTAACTCCTGCACAGCTTGCCTTGCAGCCCCTTTTTGATCCGGGTCATGTCAAGAACGTAATAATTTATGCCAGGCTGGACGATGTCGCAAGATACGCTGATCTTACCTCGGGAGCTGTGCAGATTGCAGCAATTAGATCGGCAGATTGGAACTTGATTCAGTCAAACCCTGGAAAATTCTCATATTTTACAAATCCCCCTTGGGGTGGTCTGATCTCAGCGCTCGGACTAAATACCCAGCTCTACCCGACGAATATCACCGCGGTTCGACAGGCCATCGTTCACTCGTTGAACTATACTGATATTGCGCAGAAGGCCTTCCTCAACGAAATGAGCAGCTACGTCGGACCAGAATATCCCGCGTGGAAGGACTTCTATGACCTGGGGAATTTCTCGCAATATTCGTACAATATCACCCTCGCGGAAAATTTGCTTGCCTCGGTGAATGTCACTAATCCCACCCTGACGATGAACATTGCGTCAAGTTGTTCCTTCTGTACCAACTTGGCAGAAGCCGTCCAATCAGAGCTTTCTCTCGCGGGATTCAATGTTCAGATCAACGTACAGGGGCCCACGGAATTTTACACTCCCTACGGATCGTACTCCAGCGAGATCGGCGTTGCCTCCCAAATTGGTAATCTGGTCGCTTATTTTGGATCTTGGGCACCGGGCACTTTGACCCCGGCGGACTACTGGGAGACTTTCGTCAGTAATGAATCCCTTATCGGAAACACTGCGATCTATTACAACCCCATCGTTCAAGCGGCAGTTAACGCATTCACTTCCAGTACAAACGTCACCTATATTCAAGGCCTTGTCGAAAAAGCTCAAGCTCAAATCTACAATGACGCGCCGTACGCATGGCTGGGTGTGCCCAAACTTTGGTACAGCGATGGTTCTTTGGTCTGGGAAAAGGGGGTGATCAACGGCTTCGAAGTGGATCCGGTCTGGAGTGGCATGGACACCGCCCCTATTTTCAACACCGTAACCTTTGGATAGCAGGGTGTTGTTTGTAAGCTTGGAAGACTTCGTTGCATCGTTGGAAAGTGAATTCGCTTCCCAAATAGACCAGACAATCAATAATCCCTTGGTTAGGCTGGCAGAAAGGGGGGAGCTCACCGTGGAGCATCTTCGCGAAATTGCCAGGCAGGAGTACTATATCGCTCCTCAAGAGTTCCGCCACATGGGTCTTTGCATGGCGAGAACTGGAAGGACTCCGCCGCCGGGAGATCTTGCAGTTCAAAGGACCCTTCTAGACATTCTTTCGATCTTCTTGGGAGACTGGGAAGCGTATGCCGAGTTTCTTCAAACTCTCGGATTGACACTGGAAGACGTAAGGCAAGCCCGCGTCCTCCCCGGGGCACAGTATTTCATATCATGGTCTCATTTTTCCGGAACTGCTCTTGATCCAGAACAACATGTCGCATTCATCTACATAAATTGGATCGCATGGGGAGGGGCCTGCACCAATCTCGTTAGAGTCTTGAAAAAGCAGCAAAGCAAGTTTGAAGCTGACAAGATAAAGTTCCTGACACTCTTCACCTACACAAATGACGCCCTAAATCAAAAGATGAAGGAAGTAGTGAATGCTTATGCGTCCTTATCAGAAGAGAACAAAACCAAGCTCAGATGGGCAGTCAAGCAAGGTCTAGACGCGGAAAAAATGTTCTGGAACGACATCGCGGATTTCGGAAAGGGAAGCGATCCCTTCAATTTGGCGTAAGCAGCCCCTCGTTTATCTGTCGTAGTTCGATCTTCGTTTACTCTGAAAATCTAGACAACGATGGGACCCTTTTGAGGTTCCTCCGGCTGATGTGTTCTGCTATAAGCCGAAGAAACGGCCACGATCTCGTCTTTCTTTGCTTTCAAGGTGATGACATCACCTATGCCCTGGATGAAATTAATGTCGATCGGCACTCGATTGTGCCTAAACGGAAGTTTATCACCGATTTCGTTCTCCATTTTTTCATTTAGCTCAATCTCGATTTGAGATACACGCCATGTACTTGAATCAATTATAATTTCCTTGGACTTGCCGATCTTCCAACCATCAGATCCCACTACATCTTTCTCCAAGAACTCTTTGCTGTACATGTTTTCTGATTAATTGTTACAAGTTTGTTTGTGAGATTTAAACTTGCTTTTGATGGCTCTTTTCTGGAGATGCGAAATTCCAGCGAAACAATTCAAATAAAAAGTGAAAGGGGAAAATCGCTTTTCAGCACGGTCTTGGAACAGGATTATCGAGAGATCTTTATTGGGGTGGACGTCGGTGGTACGTTCACGGATCTCGTCTTCTTCGACGAAGCGACGAAAAAACTCGATGTGCTCAAAGTCCCTACCTCCACGAAAATTGAGCAAGCCATTGTTGAGGGACTGGCGTCATCCAAGATAGATCCGGACAGAGTCCGGCTCATCAGCCATGCGACGACCACGGCGACCAACGCCCTGCTAACTTTTTCCGGGTTGGCGAAGACTGCCTTTGTCACTAATACGGGATTTCGAGATGTTTTGGAAATTGGCCGACAGAGGCGCGCAGAACTGTACAATCTCTATAGCAAAAGGCCAACGCCCTTGGTCAAGAGGGAGAATCGGTTTACCATAGGTGGACGCATTCTTTACGACGGAACCGAGCGTGAGCGTCTTTCTGTTGGGGAAATAGAAAAACTCGCCAAAAAACTTGCGAGGCTGGGGTTTGAATGCGTGGTGGTGGGGTTGCTGAACTCCTATGCTAATCCCCAGCATGAAAGGACGGTGGGAGAGATTCTTCGCAAACGCTTCAAGGGAAGAATTGTACTCTCAAGCGAAGTTAACAACGAGTATCGGGAATATGAGCGGTTCAGCACAGCTGTCGTGAATGCGACGCTGATCCCTCTGATGTCCGGATACCTTGATAGCTTGGAAAAATCCCTCCGAAGAGTTGGCTACACGTCTCCGGTTTATCTCATGAATTCCGACGGGGACGTGAGTACGCTGGAGTATGCTTCTCAGTTCCCTATCTCGATCATAGAGTCCGGACCTGCTGCCGGGGTTCTAGCCAGTCTGGAGGTGGCAAAGAGTCTTGACCTCTCGAAGGCGGCGACCTTTGACATGGGTGGCACAACTGCGAAAGCTGGGATCATCGACAACTTTGTACCAGATATCGCATACGAGTTCGAAGCCGCCGGAACTTCTCACAGCGGTAGGTCGATCAAAGGCAGCGGTTATCCGGTGCGCTATCCGTTCATCGATCTGGCAGAGGTGAGTGCCGGGGGAGGTACTATTGCGTGGGTAGACGAGGGTGGCGCCCTGAGGCTTGGACCACAAAGTGCAGGATCAGAACCGGGGCCAGCTGCATATGGGAAAGGCGGAACGGAGCCCACTGTTACTGACGCTAACATCGTGCTGGGCCGTTTGCATCCGGGACATTTACTTGGGGGGAGGATGCCAGTTCACAAAGTACTCGCCTATCGGGCGATCCGCGAAAAAATCTCGGAAAAACTGGGCCTGAAAGTGGAGGAAGCCGCCGAGAGTATTATTCGCACGGTAAATCACAACATGTCCAGAGCTATCTCAATAGTATCTGTCGAGAGAGGCAGAGATCCACGCGACTATTCCTTAATTGCTTTTGGAGGGGCGGGACCGATCCACGCCTGCGACCTAGCAGAAGAAATGGCGATTAAACGAGTCGTTGTGCCGCAACATCCGGGGCTGTTTTCAGCATACGGCCTTCTAACCGTGGATCTCGCGAGAATGTTCTCGATTCCGGTGATGAGTACTGATCTACAACTCGACTCCTTTTTTGAAAAGTTGAGGCAAGAGGCGAAAGTCGCTCTTGGGAGAGAGGGTGTTTCCGACTTCAAAGTGTTCGAGTACGTGGATCTCCGCTATCAGGGTCAATCCTACGAAATAACTCTATCTCACTCGACTCCCGAAGAAATGAGGAGGGGATTCGACGCTAAACACAAAGAATTCTACGGCTACGCGTCGCTGGAAGATGAAGTCGAGGCCGTTAATGCAAAAATTAGAGCGGTGGTCACTATACCCAAAGCGAAACGGAAGTCCATGGAGGAAGTTAAGGTCTTGTCAACTGATACTCTTCCTGGTGATCAAGCGAGGGAGGCATGGATCTCCGGAAAGTACTCTACCGTACCGGGGTTTGTGCGCGAAAAGCTGTCGATTGGACACTCCGGAGAAGGTCCGGCGATAATCGAGGGTTACGATTCCACCGTCGTAATCAATTCCAACTGGTCTTGGAAGGTCAATGAGTTCGAAGATCTCGACCTGGGATGGCAGAACATCCAGAAGTGAATACGGCCTGTTGATTGACAATATCACTTCCGATCTGATTAGAAGCTCCCTTCTTTATGCCAGCGAGGAAATGGGGATCGCCCTAAGAAACTCCTCTTACTCGCCTAACATAAAGGAACGAATGGATCACTCGGCAGCGATTTTCGATTCGCACGGCCGGTTGCTTGCCCAGGCCGAGCACATCCCGGTGCATTTGGGATCTCTACCGTGGGGTCTTCGGAATCTGCTAACCTACTGCGAGGAGAAGAAATTGGACTTGGAGGAGGGGTGCATGATCGTAGTCAATAATCCATACATCGCCGGCACCCATCTCAATGACATTACCGTTGTAAGGCCGATCTATCACTCGGGAAAGCTCGTCGCCTTTGGAGCAAATAAAGCCCATCATTCTGATGTTGGAGGACGAGTTCCGGGAAGCATTTCAGTAGACGCACGGACTCTGTATGAGGAAGGAGTCATCATTGAACCCTGTTATCTGATGAGAAACGATGAGTTCGATCCTCAGGTTCTCTTGTTCGTGATCTCCAACTCTCGCACGCCCAAGGAAAGATCCGGAGATTTGAAAGCTCAGGTGGCAGCGAACTTTGCAGGTGAAAGGAGAGTAAAAGAACTACTGAATAAGTACGGCAGTGATGCTTTTGTCGAAGCCTCCGATCGGGGTTTTGCTTATGCTGAGAAAATGATGTCTGCGAGGCTCTCGCAGATGAATAGCGGATCCTACACAGCCGAGGACTATTTGGAAGATCCTAGAGGGGGCGACATCGTCATGAAAGTGCGGATTACAGTGGATAGTGGCAGACTGGAAATCGACTATACCGGCACAGCCAAACAAGTTACCAATCCCGTGAACGCTGTCTTTGGCGTAACTCTCTCGGGTGTCCACTACGTCCTTCGGACCTTGGTTGGAAGCGACGTGCCTGCCAACGACGGGGCCTTTTCTTCGATCAAAGTATTCGCCCCCCCAGGAACGATCCTCTGTCCAATTTATCCCTATCCTGTGGCGATAGGGAATTTGGAAACCAGTCAGAGAAATGCAGATCTACTTTACAGGGCGCTGTTCAAAGTTGTCCCCGATCGCGTCCCCGCGGCTTCCGGCGGATCGATGAACAACATCATGATGGGAGGAATTCACAGGGGAAAACCCTGGGCGTTCTATGAAACCATGGGGGTAGGTCTTGGTGCCAAATCCCGGGCAGATGGAATTGATGGGATTCAATGCAACATGACGAATACGATGAATACTCCCATAGAGGACATGGAGCGAAATCTCCCGGTCGTTATGAGCCGCTACGAGTTCCGGGAGGACAGTTCCGGAGCTGGAGAATACCGCGGGGGCTGCGGGTTAATTAGGGCATTTGAAATGACTGGCGAGTCAACCACGGTCACAGTCGTCTCGGATCGTGCCCGGCATCCCCCTTGGGGATTGAAACGTGGTAATCCCGGAGCAAATGCTCAACTATTCTTATATGAGAGACCTAGAACGAAAGGGAGACCGCTACCCATCAAAATGACTCGAATTCTAAAACCTCATGAAGTTATAGAAATCCGAACCGCGGGGGGTGGCGGGTACGGCCTTCCGGACAAAAGAGATGTTCGCAGGATAGAATCGGATTCAAATAATGGTTTTCTGTCGAAGACGTATCTGGCTGAAAATTATCCCAAGGCAAGAGGGGGTAAAAAAATATCTTGGCAATCCTCCAAGATGAAGTAGTGTCTTCAGCCCGCTCCATCAAACAGAAAACACTTCACTAAATGACCCTCGCCGCTCCCATAATCCGGCGGACTCTCCTGAACGCAGCGTTCGAACCGCAGAGGACATCTCGAGTAGAATTTGCAATAATTCTTGGCATCGGGCTCCAGGTCAGAAAGCAAAGGGATCGGAGTGAGCTTATGGCCGAGTTGAGGTATTGCTGAAATTAATGATTTCGTGTACGGGTGTTTGGGGTTCGAAATTATTTCTTCTGTCTTCCCCTGTTCCACAATCGTACCTCTGTACAAGACCAGTAATCTCGCGCAGACTTTGGCCGCCACAGCGAGATCGTGGGTAATCAGAATTCCGGTAGTTTCGTACTTTCGAAGAATATCCACGATAAGGTTAATCATCCCCACTTTCAGAGAAGCATCTAACATTGATGTGGGCTCATCCAGAACTATGAATTTGGGACGTAGTATAACGGCTCGCGCAATTGCGACTCTTTGCCGTTGCCCCCCGCTAAGCTGGTGAGGAAACTTGTACATGTACTCCGCCGGAGGAGTCAGCTTAACAGCGTTCATCGCATCAAAGACCAGCTGGTAGAGAGCCTCCTTTTTCACTCCTTGCACACGAGCAGGAAACGAAATAATGTCAAATGTCCTTTTGGCAGGATTAAGCGCCGCATATGGATCCTGAAAGACGATTGAGAAGTCGCGGCGCGTGTTTCGCTTGAAATGTTTCTTGGCGGAAAGAATCTCCTTCCCTTCTAAGAATACATCTCCTGAATCAGGTTGAAGGAGATCCACAATTACCTTGCCGAGAGTGGTTTTTCCGGAACCCGACTCTCCGACGAGGCCAACCAGTCCCCCTTTTGCAATCCCAAAGGTGACATTATCCACGGCGGTGATTGTCTTGCTGACCTCGCCGCGCTGCGCGAATTTCTTGGTAATTCCGTTCACCCGTAGAAAATAGTCCTCCCCTCCTTCGCAAGAGAGACCCGCTCCTGGTTCTACTGATACAGAAGACATCGAACCATGGACTCCTTTACCTGATATTCTCTCGGAAAAGTTCTGCTACACTCAGCAAAAGCCGACGGACACCGGGGGTTGAAGGGACAACCGGGGGGCATACTCTTTAGATTTGGGGGATCGCCAGGAATAGTTCCGGCTTCCTTTCTGTCTAGAGTGAGTACCGACCCGACTAGACCCTTAGTGTAGGGGTTCAATGGACTGGTGAAGACTGTTGAGGTTTCGCCTCTCTCCATCGAGGTGCCACCATACATCACAACTACCCGTTCGCATAGATTTTCTACGAGGCTTAGATCGTGTGTGATAAAGATCATGGACATCCTGTATTCCGACTTCAGCTGGATTAGTAGCTGAACTATTTCTGCCTGCGTTGTAACATCCAGCGCGGTGGTAGGCTCGTCTGCGATCAAAAGTTTGGATTTTAGGAGCAGCGCGAGAGCGATAACAACTCTCTGCTTCATACCACCAGAAAGCTCGTGAGGGTAAAGGCCTAGGACGGAAGTTTTCAAGCCTACTTTGGTAACGTATTCCTCGCTGATCGTTCGGGCATCCATCTTCGATAACTTCTGATGAAATTGTAAGAGTTCAACCATTTGATCCCCGATTTTGAAGATTGGATCGAGGGCGTTCATTGATCCCTGAAAGATCATGGAAATTTCTTTCCACCGAAGTGCACGGATCTCTTCCCGAGAAGCTGTAGCAATATTTTTCTCGTTGAAGAGAATCTCACCCGAGGTGAGCTTCGCGTTTTTGGGAAGCAGTCCCAGAATAGCGTGTCCAATTGTGGACTTGCCTGAGCCCGATTCTCCGACCAGCGCAACGCTCGCACCCGGTTGGATATCGAAGCAGACATTGCGCACTGCATCATAGTACTGGTCACCCACCTTGTAGGCGATGCCTAAGTCATTAACAGAAAGAAGAGTCAACGAGAAACCTCCTAGATAGCTTTTGAGCGCTCCGTGAAGACTTTGTCAATCTGGAGAACTGCCAGGGAGAAAGCCAGAGCAAGAAAAGTTATTCCCAAGCCCGGTGGTACCACCCACCACCATTCGCCGCTCGACACAGCTCCAACACTCTCCGCATTGAAGAGCATGTTGCCCCAACTTACCAATTGCTCATTTCCCAACCCGAGAAATGCTATCGCAGCCTGAAAGAGGATGGCAAAGACAATAATGAGTACACCATTGGACAGGATCAGGGGCCATAGGTTGGGCAGGATTTCGCCAAACATTATTCTTAGATCGCTACTTCCTGCCGCTATGCCACTCTCGACAAACACGCGCTCTCTCAAGCTCAATACCTGAGCTGCGACTATCCTGGCTGCAAAGGGCCAGGAGAGGATGGTCAGGATAAGAATCTGATTGAATAGGCTAGGTCCCAGATACACTGCCAGAAGGATAATCAGCGGAAGCACAGGAATCACGAGAAATACATCTGTGAGGAGTATTAGCACCTGCCCAAAGGAGCGCCGGTAGTACCCCGCGGGGATGCCGATGAGTATCACCAAAATTGTGGTGAAAAAGCCTGTGAGTACGCCGACTTCGACAGAGACGATGCCACCCACGAGCCATTGACTGAAAACGTCCTGGCCGAGATTGGTGGTTCCCATGAGGTGGGCGGCTGTCGGCGCTTGATCGCGGATGCCCACCCCGTACTTGAGGGGAGGGTACCGTGTAAGATACGGCCGCAAGTAGGGAAGAATCACAAACAGCGCAATTACCACTACTCCAAACATTCCTTTGAAGGAGAAAACAAAATCATGGATGGTTTGCCGCCAGGTTCCGCGATAGCTTGCCCTAACTATTTGTGAAGCTTCTGTCATCTCATCACTATCTGCGGATCCTGGGATCAAGGAAAGAATTGAGGAGGTCGGCAAGAAAAACAGCGATCAGGACAGTAATGGTCAACACAAAAAAGGCCCCCTGCAACGAGGGGTAATCCCGAGCCAGGACGGCTTGGTAAATCAAAAGACCCATCCCCGGATAGGAAAAGACAGTTTCAACAAGAACTGCACCACTAGCTATGAACCCCATTTGGATTCCAATGTTCGTCAACATCGGAAGGAACGCGTTTTTCATCACGTGCCCGTAAAGGATCTTGCGGTCTGGGTAACCCTCGGCATAAAGAGTCGTAACGAAATCTTCGTTTAGCACCGCCAGAGTGGAAGCTCGCATTATCAAGACATTACCTCCTACCAGATACGCGGTTAATGTCGCGATTGGCAAAACAGAATGAGAGATTACACTTTCAAAAAACGAAAGTACGTCGCTGCCCGAATTTACTGCGAAACTAGTGGAAAAATATCCCGCAGTTGGAAAGAGTCTCCAAGTTACTGCAAAGAGAATCAGGAGAATAAGTCCCAGCCAGAAGCTGGGAACCGATCGAAGAGCCATAGAGGAGAAAATGATAGAGGAGTCAGTCTTGGAATTCCCCTTCCAGCCAGCCTGCAGACCTAGAAAGATCCCGATTAGAGCTGAGATGATCGTGGAGACGCCGACCAGAAAAATGGTCCAGGGTAATCGCTGCTCCAGGATGACCGCGACGGGGGTCGGGTAGTACAGGAAGGATACGCCGTAGTTCCCCGTAAAGGTGCCCACAATATAGAGCCAGAATTGAACATAAAGTGGTCGGTTTAGGCCGAAACTTGCAAGTATTTGTTGCTGGATTTGAGGTGTGAACACTCCATTGTCCACAAAGCGCGTGATCGGATTTCCTGGAAGGGCGCGAGGTAATAGAAAATTGATGATTAGTAAAATGACCAGTGAAAATATGAGAAAAAATGCACGCTGAATTAGATATCGCTTTAGCGCCGTTAGAATTCTTCGCTCCTTTGCCTGTAGCTGATCGAAAATACTACGTTGGGTGACCGCGTAACGAGACTATCCTTTGGGAGAGCTAGGGCTAAGCCCTCCCGAATGGGTCCCCTTTACCCGAAAAAAGAGGGGAAGGGACTTCCACCTCTTATGTTAGGAGGTGGGAGTGAGTCCCAAGAAAGTGGGATAGTACCACAGACCGTATCTCGGAACTGGCGACCAGCCCGTAAAGCCCTGAACTGACCAGATATCCTGACCATAAGCCAGATTGATCCAAGGAACTTGTTGTGCCACATCGTACTGTATCTGGTCTACTAGGGGCTGTTCAGTTTGAATAGAGGATTGGTTGAGCGCTTCGGTAATTAGATTATCAACAGTCGAATTCTTGAACACTGAAAAGTCCAATCCATTGGGCCCCGACTCCGTAGAGTGGAAAGATGGCTCTAAGAAGAGCATGGGATCGAAGTAGAGTCTCCAAGCGTTCAGAGTCATCTGGTAATCATGTGTTCCTAGGACCAAGTTATCGTCGGTAGTTGGATCCACCTGAGTGACGTGAATCGCGATGCCGATTTGTGCGAGGTTCTGGGAGATCACGGTGGACATGTCGATCCACGGAGATTGGTTAGGAATCAAGAGATCGAAGGTGAGGGTTCCTCCAGGACCCACCCAGGATCCGGTAGAGTTGGAATAACCTGCTTGTTGCAACAGACTAACAGCCATGGCATCATTCAACGTGTAGTTGATGACATTTGGATCATACCAATATGCTAGCGCGGGCGAGAGAACACTTTGAGCTGCAATCGCCTCTCCACCGAAAGCGAGCGAAACAATACCTGTTTTATCAACTGCGTAGGCCATAGCCTGTCTGACCAGAGTGTTGTTGAAGGGCCAGGTCTGCGTGTTCATGGAGATATAGTAGATCATAGTGCTTGAAGTATTGACCACGGTCGCAGTAGATGGTAGCGCAGAAAGATCTGTCCCTTCTGGAAGTTCGAAGAAATTCAAGGTACCCGCCTTAATCGACGACAGGGCCGAATCTACGGAGCTGTAGACATTGATGACCAGATTTTCAAAGTGAGGCGCTCCGCCAAAATAAGTCGGATTTGCCTTGAGGATAATATTGACTCCCGGAGTTCTTGAAACAAAGCTGAAGGGGCCGTCGCCAGTGAGGTAGCCCGGTCCGGTGTAGTTATCCGGAGAAGTCACTGAGGACCAGATGTGTTGCGGAATGATCATTCCCAAATCAATCAGGTCTAGCAGAAAACCCGCGGATGGATGGTTCAACACTACTACGGCTGTGTAATTATTCAGCGCGTAACTGCTATTGATCCCACCCGCCAACGCGGCATAGTAGGGAAACTTGTATTGTTCCCAGTAGTGGAAAGTGAAGGCAACGTCATTTGCCGTAACGGGCTGACCATCCTGCCAAGTGGCATTGTGTACCAAATTAAAAGTGTAAACCGTACCGTTCGGTGAAATCGTCCAACTGGAAGCTAGTCCCGGAGCTGGTAGACCCGATGAATTTGCCTCGACCAGGGTGTTGTAAACAAGCTGTAGTACATCGAGATCAGATATAGTAAACCAGTCCACAGGGTTCAGATTGTCTACATCGAACAGGAAACCAGCTGTCAGGGTTACGTTCTGAGAAGCTGTCGGTGTAGCTGACGAAGAGGTCGTCATCGCGCTAGTCGTACTGACTATAGAACTCAAACTGGAAGACGACGAACTCGAGCTCGAAGAACTGGACGAAGAAGTTGTAGAATTGGAAGTGCTCTTTGAGGAAAGGATCGCAAAGCCACCTACGGCTGCGATGATCAAAATCACAACGATGACCACTACGATCGCAATCGTACTGATTGCTCGTTGATTTCTATCGGGAATTCGCATGAAATAATGCGAAAAATCCCGTTTATTTAAGAATACTGTGAATTGTTCAGTTCAAATACCAGAAATTAGTATCATTTTCTCTAATAACTTCGGGGAAAATGCGTTGACAGTGGTTATTTTCGGGTACGAGCCGTTTCTGGAATACAAGGAAAATCCTTCAGGCCTGATCGCACAATCGCTGAATGGCCGCGAAATTTTAGGCCAGCGGATCAAAGGGATTACTCTTCCGGTGGATTATTCGCGATTGGAAGAATTGATCGTTGCTGCCCTCAATCGCGAAAAACCTGTGCTAGCCATAGGTCTCGGCCTCGCGGGGGGTAGGAATACGGTCACTCCCGAGAAAATCGCAGTCAACTACAAGCACGCCGCGGAACCGGACAACACTGGAAAAATTATTCTTGCAGAGAAAATTGATACAGGGCAACCTGACGGACTTTTCTCTAATCTGCCCGCCGAGGGGTTAGTGGATGAGCTAAATCGTCAGGGCGTGCCTGCTTCGCTGAGTGTCAGTGCGGGAGCCTATCTGTGCAATAATGCAATGTTCGTGATCGTTCGCGAAGCGCGTAAGGGGGGTTTTGCAGGAGGTTTCATCCATATTCCCTGCCATTCAGAATATGCCGCCCGAGAAAAGAAAAATCTCCCCAGTTTACCGCTGGCTCTGATCGAGAAAGGAGTGGAGACGTCTATCGAGTACGTCCTGAGCCAGACCAGACCAAAGATGGTTGTCGCCGCGTCTGTGTCATAAGGCCATAGCGCTCCCATTACGCCTAGTTTCGGTGCCGGCGTACACTTTTCCGTGTTTCCAAACCAAGGCATGCAACGCCCCGAAACCGACTGGACTCCTTCCCTTGTCCACATTCGTCGGCTCGTAGATCTTGTGACCTAATTGTGTCAGCTCTAGCTTTGTCTTTGCAGGGATGCCTTGCTCTAAATCAACCACAGTTCCGGGTGCATAGGGGATTGAATTAATCCGGTATCTCAGTAGAAACCGAGGCGAGCTAACCGCCAGCTGTGGGGGCATCGCGTATTGGATTAGTTTGAAAAGTACCTCTGGAATTGTCTGGGGAATAGTCCAGCCCCCTGCCGCGCCCAGAGCTATAATTTGGTCCTCCCCGAAAGCAATCGTAGGACTCATCACGTACCTTGGTCTCTGTCTCGGTTCCAGCCGCTCCAGACTATCAGGATCTAGGCTGAAGTAGCACATACCGTCGTTCAAATTGAATCCCAGATCCCCGTAAATTCCCACGCGATCAAAACCGTACATCTGCGTCTGGGTTATTGTGACGATGTTCCTCTTGGAATCGGAAACGCAAAAGTGTGTTGTGGAATTTCCAAAGCGCCTCGCCGGGGTAACTAATTCGTAAAAGCTCGCCTTGCTCTGATCTATTTTTCCCCGCTGGTTCGCGGCATACTCTTTGGAAGTTAGGCGTTCCACGGGGATCTCGGCGTAGTCTTTTCCACTATTGTAAGAATCGTCATCTCTCAACGCCAGCTTTCCAGCCTCGAGGAAGAGATGCACAGTCGAAGAAGATGTGATTCGATCGTTGAATTCAAAGCCTTCCAGAATGTTCAACCACTGCAGTATAGTCATGCCGGAAGAACCGGGCGGATGAGTGAAAATTTTCATCCCGCGATACAAACCAGCAACGGGTTCCGACCACCTCGGCGAATAGCTTGCAAGGTCTTCTTCAGTAAGCAAGCCACCTGCCCCGCGAACATTTTTCACTATCGCCTTCGCGATATTCCCCTTGTAGTAATCCTCTCCCCCGTGACTTGCGAGAACCGACAGCGTTCGAGCCAGATCTTTCTGCACAAAGACCTGCCCTTTTCTTGGGAAAGAGCCTTTCCGGTAAAAGATCCTCGCGGTGGAAGGAAATCGTCCAGCTGTAGGCTTGACGGACTCATAGGCGTTGCTTACGCGCTCGGATACTCGGTAGCCCTTGGCGAGCTGAATCGCCGGTTCTAATACTTCACTCATTTTCATCGTACCGAATCGGTCTAAGAGTGCGGTCCAACCGGCTACAGATCCCGGCACAAGAATTGACAAGGGTCCCTCTGTGCTAGCTTTGTAATCCTCCCACGGTTTCTCTTTCACAAATTGATCAATGGAAGCGGAAGCCGGAGCCTCACCGACGAAATCGAGGGCGAAGACCCGATCTTCCTGCACACTGTAGAATAACAAGTAACCGTACCCCCCGAGGCCCGCCATGTAGGGATCGACAACAGTGAGAGCTGCGGCGGAAGCAACTGCCGCATCGGCGGCGTTTCCTCCCTTCTTCAGAATCTCGACTCCGGCTAGAGTACTGGGTTCATGATCAGTAGTAACGAGGCCTTTCGAGCCTGCTATTTGAGATGCGGGCAAGCGGGAATTATTAGGAAAATTTCCAGTCTCTAAAATAATTTACTCGACTTTGATCGAGGAAAAGCCGATTGCCCTAATTTAGGGCAAAAAATTGGAGGGCCACTAGATGTTGTTTTTACGCGTGTGATTGCTATAGTAATAGTTTAGCAAATGCCATTTGATGGATTGCTTAAAGCCTGAGATTCTCCTAGAGAACGACTGGAAGGGCCGCTCCTAGGGATACTAGAATGGTGCCCGCAATCAGTAACACGGCAGACGAATGAGAAAGGAGCCTCTTGAGGGATTCTCTCCGCTGGATCAAACCTGCAATTCCTGAGACCAAAGCAAACTCGAGGACTACAAGTTGTGAGTCAAAAAGGATTTTCAGAAGATTATCCGTAGCGCCCGATCCCCCGAGCATAGCGAGCAGAGTGAGCATGGTCGCGGCGGTACCGGCCACTGCGGCTGAGAGAACATCGTAATGCGGTTCGTGCATCGATGTAGAGGTCAATAATAACCTGGACGGTTCCCTTCGAAGTGATTATTGATTTGAAATTATCGACCTTATGAGTTCCTGTTTAGACATAGGCTGGTTTCTTCTCCCAAACTCTCTATCCTCAATAGAATTCCTTGATGAATGTTCGAAAAAGAATTCCGGCACTCACGCGTACAGAAAGATTGTTAGAGTGATGCAACTACAGGAGCTGGCGGGAGAACACCGTCAAAGGAATGTCGCGACGAGCCGGCGGGACCCGAACATGAAAGAGAAATCAGACGAGAAAAATTCCAAAAATAAAGTATCGAGGAAATCGAGTTTGCCCAAAATCAGTGATCTAGATAACCAGATCCAGAAATTATCGAGAGAATTTACGGAGAGTAACTCCAGATCTATGGACTTAGAAAGGAAGCTCGCCGAGGCCAGTCAAAGCATGGAAACAATGGGTAGAGATCTTGCGGCCAATCAGGATGTAGCAGACAGCCTGACGGAAGCCCTGGAGACCAGCAACGCCCGGATCCAGACGCTGGCGGACGAACTTTCTTTGTATAAGGCGGAAATAGAGAAGGAACTACACAATTCGAACTCCAAAAACGATGGGTTCGGGCTTCTCTCGGAGAACTTGGCGGCCGCTAGCAATAGGCTGGAGTCTTTCAAAGGCGAGTTGACCCGTGTGAACGAATCGATCGTTCTCCTTTCAGCGGAGGGCAAGGAGGCAAATGAGAAACTGCAGCAACAAGAGGCGGGGATTCTGGATGCCAGAGCCCGGATTGAAATGGTAGCCAATGAATCCATGCCACGTATCACTACCCAGCTTGAAACGTTTGGAAAAGAGTTTCAGACGTGGGGGGATAAGATCAACTCTCTGTCAGAGGTGGTAGCAGGAGTTTCTCCTAAGGACAGTTCTTCAGGAGCGGATAACGGATCCACTGAAGCCATAACTGAACTGCTCGCAGCCATCAACTTGCGGCTGGATGCCTTAGAAAAGTCGTCGACTGATGCAGCTTCGAAGTTAGCCGAGCTTCAGAACAGCGTCGGCACTCTGCAGAAGAAACTTGACTTGGTGGAAATGGATACGGCTGTCGCAAACGCCGAGTTGCTAGATCAGTTCTAGAAATGTCCTGAAATGGCCTGAGGCTGGTAGGGCTCCTCTAGGTATTTGGAGTCCTCCGCATCCAGGCTGATATCGAGAGCTCCCACGAATTCCTCCAAATGAGCCACCTTTGAAGTGCCTATGATCGGCGAGGTTACCTCTTTTTTCGTAAGGAGCCAGGCAATCGCGACCTGTGCCGCTGTCGCACCTTTTCTTTTTGCAATCTCCACGACACGCTTGACGACCTCGTCATTGGAAGCTTTTCCGGCGTACCTCTTGTAGCCAAACGACCCGGGTGCAATTCGGCTGTAGTCGGAGGAGGTCGTTGTAATTTTTCCGTCAGCGAAGTATTTTCCGGTCAAAAAACCTCCGGCCGTGGGACTCCAAGGGATGACTCCCACATTTTCAGCCGAGCACAGAGGGAGCATTTCCCTTTCTTCTTCCCGATAGATCAAGTTGTAGAGGTTTTGCATACTGACGAATCTTTCCAAACTATTGGTCTCACTGACATGTAGAGCCCTGGAAAATTGCCACGCCCACATGCTGGAAGCACCAATGTAGCGCACTCGTTCCTGTCGGACGAGCTCAGAAAGCACTGTTAATGTTTCCTCGATGGGCGTCTCGTAATCCCAGCGGTGAATCTGGTACAGATCCACGTAATACATCTTGAGCCTCTTCAAAGACTCTTCAATTTGCCACAGAATGTGCTTTCTCCCGAGGCCTCTATGGTTTGGACCCGTGCCCATGTCATTGTAGACCTTGGTGGCGATCACAAGATTTTCTCGGCCGTAGTCTTTCACTCCCGTACCTAAAATCTCCTCTGATCTGCCGGAGGAGTAGACGTTCGCTGTGTCAAAGAAGTTAATCCCCAGATCCCACGCCTTCGAAATCACTTTCTTCGCTTCGTCCCCTTCCACCATGTAATCGGCGGAATTACCAAAGCTCATGCAACCGAGGCACAATCGCGATACTTTGAGACCAGTGCCGCCGAGATTCACATATTGCAAAAATCCGATCGAACTACGGTGAAGCGATTCCGCGCTTTTGCGTCTTTCGGTGAGGAAAAAGAAAACGCGACAAAAGCTAGGAGAAGAAAAACGCAAAACTAGCCGGAAGCTTCCAGAAATTTCGCGAGCCGGACTTTGGCCTCTTTCGCAGCAATCTTCCAGTCACCATTGCACACATTGTTCAGATAGACATCGTTTTCAAATTCTAAGGATAAGTATCCGGAATACTCCACTTTCTGCAAGGCAGCAAAAAATGCGTACCAATCGACCATTCCCTCGCCCAAAAAAGGGAAGGCGAAACTCTCTCCCAGCACCCCGGGTCTGCCTATCGCATCTTTGACATGCACGTGTTTTATGCGGCTGCCGAGCCTGCCCACCGCCCAAGCAGGATCATTCCCGTACAGTGCCAAATGGGAAGGATCCAGATTTACAGCGAGATTCCTCGAGTCGAAATGCTCTAACAATTCCTTCATGGTGTAGTAGTCATGCACAAGCATTCCAAAAACCGCCTCGACTGTGACCACGACATCGTTCCGCTCTGCAGCTTCTACAATTTGGGAGAAGGCCTCCAGCACCACCCTCCATGCCTGTTCCTCTGAGATATCCGTGCCGATGCGCTCGTAAGCTGCAGCCCAACTCATGGGTCCAGTAAAGACGTTCATGACGGGGATGGAAAGCTCCCCAGCCGCAGAGATGAAAGTTTTGAGCGTCTCTATTCTTTTCTTTCTTTCACTCTCGCTAGACGTTACAAGATCCTGCCAGCACATGATATTGGATACGTCGAGATTCACCTCCCTTGATTTCTGAACGATTTCGCCCAGACCTTCTGGTGAATTAAAGTGGTAGCCAAGCATCCATTCCACGGCGTCGTAACCTTCTTTCGAAAGGACTCGGATAGCCTCATCTGGCCTCGCGCTGGTCCAGTGCAGTTTCGAGTCCATGTAGTACGGAATGAAAGAGACCTTCCAGGGAGCTCGATTAGCCATCTTTCCTGGTCTCTTTTAGAGCGATCTACCGATCTCTTTGGCTACTTTTTCTATTGAGCTGACACTATCTTCGGAGAGAGCCCTGTCTCCCAGAGTGAAGTAATTCATTCCAGCGCCGATGAAGTCTTCCACGTCCGAGCTCACTTTGACCAGATCGTCAGAATTGTCGATTAGAGAAGTGAACACAAATTTTCTTTCATCGTAACCCCTCATCTTCAGGTACGACTTGATCTTCTCTTTCATTCGGGAATATTCGTCGGGTTTGGGATAGCCTTCGCCGTACCACCTCGGCCCGATGGGCATCCACCCGTCGCCGTACTGCCCCGCCATCCGAAGACTCTGCGACTGGTTGCCTCCGAACCAGATGGGCGGATATGGTTTCTGGACCGGCTGAGGTTGGACAACAGCCCCTTTGGCTTTGACGAATTTCCCGGGGAAATCCACGGGTGCCTTATCCGACCAGAGACGGATCATAAGTTGGGCTGCTTCCTCACTGAATGCGATGCGATCCTTGGTATTCAGCCACTCCGAAAAACCATCGAACTCCGGCTCATACCAACCAAAGCCCGCACCCAGAATCACCCTCCCATTCGAAAGATTGTCGGTTGTAGAGATCATCTTAGCGAGAACTCCGGGCTGTCGAAAGGGAAGCGGCGTGACACATGTTCCCAGCCGAATATGTTCAGTTTTGGCTGCGAGATAGGGCAGGAAGGACCAGACGTCCGTGTGGTTGTTTCCCTCCGGGAGCATGAAGTGATCCGTTACCAAAAAGGAATCATAACCCACCGAGTCCGCCTTCATGGCCATCTGCTCCAGAATTTTGGGGTTAGCGCGACCACGGACGGCGAGGCCGAATTTCAAAAAACGACTGCCCCCGGTCAGCGCCGGGCTACGGGGCACACGACTTCTACGTGGTCCCCGCGAACCCCATAAAAGACCCCATGCAGGTTGAGGGTGGTATCGCAGTGTGCCGGGATGAACTTTATCCTATCGCCCACGTTTGGCCGGCTGGCGGGCCTCTCGCAGTCGAGCACTCCATGCTCGTCTCCTCCAGTGCGATAGGTCACTCCATGAATCAGAGGCTTTGGCATCCCGCCCCAGCCAACTGCTGCATACTCAATTCCAACAGCTTTCCAGCCCAGGTCGATAACCGCCCTCTTGTCATTCGGAGTACTCACAACCGTCGAAAGAACCGTCATTGCCTGATCGAAATCAGACCCGGAAGTGTTCATCTCTGAATAACGCACATCCATCATAATGTATGAGCCCGGCTGAATATCAGTGATACCCGGATAACCGGCCGTGATATTGTAGGTTCCAGTACCTCCTCCGGTCACGATTTCCGGTACTAGTCCATGATGCTTTAGGGCGGTGATAGTGGTTGTGATTTTTTGCAGCTCCGCCAACGCAAGCTCCTGTCGTCTTTCGAAACTGGGTGTGGAAAGCTGCAGGTTACCTTCGTAGCACTGGATGCCCTTGAAGTTCAATCCGGGTTCCTTGGACACCCACGAGGCAAATTTCGCAGCTGGCTCTCCGGGTTCCTGTCCCGCTTTGTTGTTCCCAATGTTTACCTCGATGAGGACATCGGCTGCCTGCCCGCGGGCGAGCGCTGCCTTCGCAAGCATCGCAGCATTCTCCGGGCCATCAACGAGAATCTTGACATCCCCGTTCCTTGCGATGTTGAGAAATCTCTCAATCGTTTGCGGTGTAGCGAGATTATGCGTGAGCAAAACGTGTTCGATACCATTGAGGATCATGGCTTCGGCTTCGATCAGAGTCTGACAGCACAATCCCACTGCTCCCGCCGCCATTTGTTTTTTCGCGATAAATGGGCTCTTGTGCGACTTGGCGTGCGGCCTCAATCCGCAATTCTTTGACTTCGTAAACTCTGCCATCGTCTGGATATTTTTCTCCAGGATATCCAGATCCACCAGGACACATGGTGTCGGAAGTTCGTCGATTTTCAAGAAGGAATCGAACTCAGCAAGAATTCGGCTGATGTTTAAATCTGATGCATAAATCACTGAACCAAACTAATTCGAATATAATCCGAAAAAAAAATTTGGACCTGCCCTGAATTTTTTTGAAAACTCAGCGACAGGTGAGGTATAGTCTATTCCGGAGGTATTTCCTTGAGAACCATGTCGAGATTGATGTTCTTGCCCTTGTGGTAGTAGTAGCTGATCGCGTAGATTACCAAGCCCGAGA
>JASHXQ010000154.1 GCA_030043455.1 Nitrososphaerales archaeon
TGCCCCAACTCCCCTCTGTGCGAGATGCCCCAGTCAGACTCTCCACTGAAGAAGTCTCTCACGAAGGAAAAATTTGAGGTCAATTCCAAGGGTCTCGTGGAGATCCCGGAGAGGCCGGGCCTCGGAGTGACTCTAAACGAGGATACCGTGGCGAAATACCGGTACGAGTAAATTGTCGTCTAGTTTTTGAACTGTACTTTGGAGCCCGTCTTGGCCTTCGCCATCTGGAAAGCCTCCTCGCCTCGTTCCAAGGGAAACTGGTGACTCACAATGGCATCCGCCCTAACCATTTTCTGTTGCAAGAGGCGAATCGCTTCCTCATAGTGTTTCCACGCAGACCCGTAGGATCCTCTGAGCGAGATCTGCCGCCGGACGAGGTCCGAAGCTGGCAATGACACATCCTCGGGGAATATGCCGATTACCACAACTTGGCCTCCTTTCGAAACCAGCTGGATGGCTTGCTTTAGGGCAGCTGGAGCACCGGCCGAGACGACTACCGAATCAAATCCGTAACCATCGGTAATCGAATTCGTCCTCTCCGTAGGATTTGTGGCCTCCGCGTTCAGAGTCTCAAAGCCCAGTTTCTTTGACGCCAGCTCCAGTCTAAATTCGTCAATGCCGATCCCCAACACGAGAATGTCTCGCACTCCCTTGGACCTGAGCATTTCCGCGGAAAACAATCCCAGAGGGCCGGGCCCGATCACACAAGCGGTGTCCCCGGTTCGGATAGGAGCTGCAACGTCTTCCAGGGCGTTTACAGCAACTGACAGAGGTTCAACCACACCAGCTTCAAGAAATGAGACTCCATCCGGTAGCCTGTGGAGATACTTGGGGTCCACCGCGACGTACTCTGCAAAGGCACCGTTCCGATGCATCCCAAACACCGTAAAGTTTCGGCAGATGTTGGTCATCCCGCTCCTGCAGAATTTGCACTTTCCGCAGTATAGAACCGACTCTGCTGAAACTCGATCTCCGACCCCATAATCCCGGACGTTCCTCCCCACCTCAGCAATTTCGCCCGCGAACTCGTGCCCCATGATGCTAGGTACCTTGGCAAACTTCTGGTAAGCAGCAGTGTAATTGTAAAAACCGAGATCGCTTCCACAGATCGAAGCGGCCCTCATGCGGAGGAGGATTTCATTCTCGGTAATCTCGTCAGGTTCGGTTTCGATAACCTCCAATCCCGGCTCTTTCCGGGTTTTGGCGACTGCCTTCAAACTGGGAAACCTCTGGGCAACAATACCGTTTAAGATTTTTAGCAGCTCATTGGGGACGATCATAAGATCAATCCCCCCGTCTCGCAAAAAGCATAATTTCTTGCAGTTGAGACAGAATCGCTTGTCCTAATTTGAAGAAGACTAAAGCTAGTACAAAGAAGAAGTCAGCGAAACCCGTGAAAGCGGCGAGCAAGACTGCCCCAAAGTCCAAGACCGCCCCCAAGGCCGAAGTGAAGATGCCTGTGAGTACTTTTGATGCTTGGGTAGCAAAACAGGTGAAGGCCGATAGGAAAACCGGAACTCCTGAAGTTTCCGCGAAGACTGAAGTTCCTCCCCCAAAGGATACCTTCGACAGCTGGATTGACAAGCAGAAACCCAAGGAAAACTCTCAGCAAAAATCCAGCCCAAACGTTCCGGATACATACGACCAGTGGATGAATAAACAGGTAGCGCAAAGAAGCACGGCTGAAGAAAAGGAAGAGAAACAGATTCCTCCAGAAGCCTCAGCTCCATCGGCCGCAGCCTAGGCTTCATCCTCTTTCTGTTCCCCGGTGGCGGTTTCCTTGAGCATGAAAGGAAAGGTCTGCCTCGTCACCGGGACGAGCGCCGGAATTGGCAAAGCGACGGCAATCAGTTTGGCGAAGTTGGATGCGACCGTCCTTGTCGCAATGCGCGATTCGGAGAAAAGCCGGAAAGCTCTAGCTGAGATAAAAGCAAAAAGCGGCAAAGATGATGCCGCGATAATTTTTCTTCCTCTAGATCTGGCCTCTCAAGAATCCATTCGGAAGGTTGCTCGAACAGCTAACAGTAAATTTCCTCGGATCGATGTGCTTCTCAACAACGCAGGTGTGATGGAATTCAGTAGGTCACTGACTCAGGACAGCATAGAGACGACCTTTGCTGTCAATGTTATCGCACCGTTTTTGTTGACAAACTTACTTTTGGAGAAGCTTAAGGCGAGGCACCCTCGAGGATAATCAACGTCAGTTCCACCGCTGCTGAGGGGCAGAGTATTGATTTCGGAAATCTCCAGGGAGAAAAGAAATACAGCATGTTTGGAAGTTACGGGCAGTCCAAACTCGCCCTAAATCTTATCACCGTCGAGTTCTCGAGACGCCTCACCGGAACTGGGGTCACCGCCAACTTTCTCCATCCCGGACTGATCAGGACGGATCTAGGGAGCCAGAAACTTAATCCGGTGCTGAAAGTGCTCGCCAAGCTAGTGAAGCTGTTTATGGCCTCGCCGGAAAAAGGCGCAAGGACATCGATCTATCTGGCAACTTCACCCGACGTTGCGGGAGTCACCGGCAAATATTTTGGAAATTCCCATGAGCAACGGGCTAATCCCATATCCTACGATGAGGAAACTGCAAAACGACTCTGGAAAATATGCGAAAATCTAACCGGACTTTCTATTCCAACTGATCCAGTCAAAGCTTAGATTTGGGGACTCTCAGGCCTCGACCAGGGTCTCTGTGCTTCTTACTCCGGCAAGGGCGTTCACTTCTGCAGTGAGCTTGGAAATGCCTGAGTATTCGGCGGAATGAACGAAAGCCACAAGGTCGTACCTTCCATAGGCGACGAAGGCCTTGCTCACTCCCTTGATTTTCCTGATCGCTTCTACCACCTCATCGGTCTGAGTGGGTGTGGTCTTTACAAGTATGCAGGCGTTCGTTCCTTACTCCCTTTCCTTTTAGCCCTCAACCTCGGGCATGGTTTCCGTGAAGACGATCCCCGCGAGACGATTGATTTTCAAGATAGCCTTCCCAAGTTCCGACGTGTTGGCTGCCTCAATATCTACAGCTATATCATAACGCCCCAAAACGGCGAAGGCGCTCTTCACGCCACCAATCTGATGAAGTCTATCCACGACTTCTTTGTACTTTCCCTTCTCTGTGCGAATTAGCATGCAAGCAGAGGTCATTACTCAAAGGAAAATTCCTCCAAGCAATAAGATTTGATTTTGATGATGGGTAGACTCAAAACATCGGGTCCTAATCGGAACTCGGGACCTATTTGCGGTGATTGTTTTTCTTGCCCCCGGGATTGTTTGAAATACGTCGTTGTTTGAGCAAACTGAGGCGGGCCTCCGAAATCATTCCACACTCATCGCATACTATGGCAGTGGGCAAGCGAATGGCATAATCGATCGTTTTGTGACATCCAAGGCACTCGATTTCGATTACGAGCGTTTCACCAGCATCGCTTTTCAATTTCTTCTAACCTTCACGGCTTTATAGGCTTCCTGACTGTTTGAAACGAAAATCCGTCTATTTGCTTCGACTGCGGCTTGGACAAGCTCTTGGCTTTTCCTTGCTTTGGCATACTTTCCTATCACGTACAGTCCGAATCTCTCATGATAAATGTCGACATAGGAGTGAAGATCAAACCATCCAAGAACGTTGCTGGGAAATCCGTATTTTTTCCTCAATCCCCGCGCCAGGATGTTATTCTGTTTGGGGAGATGCCTTTCAAAGAACGGGATTGTCGCGTAAGCAAGAGGGGGTGAAATCTTCAGAAGTTTTCTGAGCTCAGGAGTCTGAAGTGTCAGTATCGAATTCATCTTGCGATTCTTCGGTTTGCTTCCGTAAACTTCTCGGTCACGGTCCAGACCAAATCCGCGCTCAAGAAAATCGGCCATGAGCTCTCCATGCCCGATTTCTTCAGCGGAGTGCCTGAGGATCACGTCTCGAATCTCTCTGTCATTAAGGTTGTGAAAAACATACTCGATGATTTCGATCGCAAAAGTGTCAACGTGGTAGAAATAATTGAGAGCCCATTCTTTGAGTTGAGCCATGTCCAGCTCGCCCCTCTCGATCATCGGTGCGAGCCCCATTATCCAAAACTCATTTTCTTTGGTGATATCGTTGTCCAGCTCACGCAAACTTTTGACAAAATCAGCCGCTGGCAAATCTTTCCATCCTTCCCAACCGATGTCAAAAATTCCGGCCACGGGTGCATACGACCCGTTCGGTAAGAGCTCGCGTCGAACCGTCTTGCTCAGCTCTTTTTGAGTACTCTTTCTCGCATTCTTCTCGTACTCCAGTCCGAGCTCTTGCATTGCGACCTCAAACCACCCCTCGAATTATTTAAGCCGTCTCAAAATAGCTAAGCCTACTGCTCGCCTGCGAGGATATCCCTTATTCCATCGCCTAGTAACGCCGCTCCTATAACAACAAGCGTAATCACGGCGCCGGGAAGCAGAGAATACCACCAGGCCTCTGGAAAGTATGACGTGCCGAGGGAGACCAGAGTCCCCCACTCTGGAAAAGGAGGTGGAGCGCCGAGTCCTAGGAAACTCAAGATGGAATAAACCAAAACCACATTTCCCAGGTCAATTGTGGCATACGAAACAAGCGTGTTCAGCGACGATCGCACAGCGTGCTTGCGAATAATAGTGATTCCAGAAATACCCGAGAGCCTAGCAGAATCTATGAATTTCATGTTCTTGATCCTTAGCATCTCACTCCGAAATATTCTGGCGTACGTGGGCCACCATACTGCTATTAGGGCAATGATCGCGTAAATGATTTCTCGACCCAATGTGATTTCGATGACGAGAGCCAAAATCAAAGCAGGAAAGGCAAGAAAGAGATCCGTAAAACGCATGTTCACTTCTTCCACCCCACGTCCGAAATAGCCAGCTGTCAGGCCGAGAAATCCTCCGATTAGGATGCCTCCCAAGACGACGATAATTGATATCCCGGCATCGGTTGGCCCGG
This sequence comes from Nitrososphaerales archaeon, assembly GCA_030043455.1. The sequence continues at coordinate 4,940 of JASHXQ010000154.1, forward strand.
CATACAGAACTCGACTCCAGAGATCTCTACCAAGATCGTCGGTTCCCATAAGATGAGCCAGAGTGGGAGCCTGGAGCGAGTTACCAAGCTCAGGTTGGAACGGATTGTAAGGAAGGAGGATCCACCCAATTTGCATCTTGTGCATAACAGAAGCAATCAGCTGGAAGGAGCCCTCGATTATCGCCCAGCCATAAAATAACACGATGATCAGCAGTCCAAAACACGACGGGCCCTTCGAGGCAAGTCTCTTCAAGAGCTTCAAAATTTGAGAAGCTCTGCCCAACTTTACTGTCCCAACCTGATTCGGGGATCGACAATCGCATAGGCTACGTCTGCGACAAAATTGATGATCACAACCGAAATTGTGACTACGATAGTACAGCCTATGAGTGTGGGGTAATCGAAAAGGTAAACCGATTGAGTGATCAGATACCCCATGCCTTCGTAACCAAAGATTTGTTCAATGACTATCGAGCCGGCAATCAGGTACGCGAAAACCAACGAGATGATCGTGATTACCGGAATAAGCGAATTCTTCAAGGCGTGCTTGTAGACTGCTGCCGTTTCTCCAATTCCCTTCATTCGGACGGTGCGGATATAGTCCGTTCGAAGAGTCGAGAGCATGGAAGATCGCATGATCCTGGTTACAATACCGAAGGAAATCAGTGCGAGCGCAATTACCGGGAGGATAGCATGTTCTACCCAAGAGATAAAGAAAGCATAGTCGCCCGTGATTAACGCGTCAAGAGATATGATTCCGGTAACCGTGCGAGGAACCCCCAACGAAGGATCGGCCATCTGCGTCGATGGCAATATTGGCCAGTGATACGAAAAGACAAATTGCAAGAGCAAGGCCACCAGAAAAGGAGGAGCTCCCCAGCTCAGCATGTAAACGACTCTTACCAAATAGTCCCGGGATTTGTCCTGGTGGGCGGCAGAAAAAGCTCCACTGAATACCCCGATTACGATTGTTAGGGCAATGGCAAAGAAGTCCAAGATGAGCGTTCTGGGATAGTATGTTAAGATAAGATTCGATACAGGCTGCTTGAACGCGGGAGAGATGCCAAAATTGAAGGTGAACGCGTCCTCCACATAGTACAGGAGTTGCACCCACACCGGTTGATTTAGGTGATATTCCCTTTCGATTCCTTGGAGTTCGATCTTGCTGGCATGAGGGCCCGCCCAGGCAGCCGCAGGATTTGGTGCGATTATGTGAGTCAGGATGAAAGTAAGTAAAACGGCACCAAACACGAGAATTACTGAATAAATCGCTCTCTTGGCTAGATAGCTCCCGAGACCCACTCTATCGACCTTCCATGATTTCCGTGGCTAGGTCGTGATAGAGAAAGCAAGAGACATCTCGATCACTTCCGTCACTGCTGAGCTTTGGTTCCTGGATTTTGCACTTTTCCATAACGAAAGGACAACGAGGATTGTAACGACAACCCTTTGGGATGAAAATCAGACTGGGCGGCTCTCCTTTGATCGGCGGAGGCAAGGCCATCTCTGCCAGCTTTGGGGCGGAAGAAAGTAGTGCTTTCGTATAGGGATGTTTTGGACTGGCCAAAAGAGTTTCTGCCGGCCCGTACTCTACTATTTTCCCCAGATACATGACGGCAATGGTGTCAGCCATGAACTTGGCAACATTTGGGTCGTGCGTGATGAGTAGATAGGTAAATTTCTCCAATTCTTGAAGATTGACGAGGAGGTTTAGGACCTGCGCCTGAATCGAAACGTCGATCGATGAGGTTGGCTCGTCCAGAACGATCAAGTCGGGCTTACTCACTATCGACCGGGCGATGGCAACGCGCTGCTTTTGGCCCCCACTGAGTTCGGAAGTTCGCCGGTTAAGAATAGAGCTCTCCAGGCTCACAAGCTGCAAAGCCTCGGTAACTCGGCTTTGAATTTCAGTCTTCTTTAGATTCAATTTCGAAAGTGGTTCTGCGACGCAATCGTGGACAGTCATGAATGGATCCAATGAGGCTGAGGGATCTTGAAACACCATCTGGAGTTTGCCCCTCAAGGATCTCGATTCAGCATCGCCCCCCACTTTCTTTCCCGCCAGCATAATTTCCCCGGCTGTCGGTGAATCCAGTCCAACGATGAGTCGTCCCAGGGTGGTCTTTCCTGATCCGCTTTCACCAAGCAGTACGACCGTCTCTCCATTTTGAATTCTGAGTGAAACTTCTGCCAGGGCGAGCACAAATTTCGCTTTTTTCCTGCGAATGACCTCAGACAATCCTCGATTTAGGGCAAACTCTTTGGAGACATCTTTTATCTCGAGCAGGTACCCCGGGGGTGTTTCAGGCGTAGTTCACGCACCTGACCAGCCTGTCTCCTCGGGGTATTTGAGCCGGGACACGGGCAAGACATACTTCATGTACGTAAGGACACCTGGGGGCAAAAGCGCACTTGCCCTCAACATCCTTCCAGCTGAAGGATCCTGTGATTGATTTCAGCGCCCCTTCCCTCTTGGATTGCGAAGGGATACTACCAATTAACCCAACTGTGTAGGGGTGCTCCGGAGACAATAGAATGTCCCTTGTGGGTCCTACTTCCTGGACCAGTCCACCATAAAGAACTGCAATCTTATCACAAAGCGAGCCGGCAACGGCAAGATCATGCGTGATATACAGCACCGACATTTTGGTTTTTTCCACGATCTCCTTCAGCAGATTCAAGACTTGCCCTTGAGTAGTCACATCGAGAGCCGTGGTGGGTTCGTCAGCGATTAGAAGCTTCGGTGATTCCGCAACCGCCATGGCCAGCATGACACGCTGATTTTGTCCACCTGAAAGCTGATGCGGATATCGCCGCATGATATACCTAGAATCCCCGATTCTAACAGACTCGAGGCTCTGGATTGCAATTTCATTAGCCTTGTTCCTGTCGAAGCGTTGCGAAGATCGCTTCATTCGAACTGCTATCGCCTCGATAAGCTGGCTACCGACCGTTTCCAATGGGTCGAGACTCATGAAAGGATCTTGGAAGACCATAAACAAACCAGTCCCCCTGAGCTTGTTGATAGTCGAGCGATTTGCCCTAATCATGTCCACGCCTAATAGCTGTATTTTTCCTCCAGTACACTTTGCGACTCGGTTGTCAAGAAGATTGGCAATGGCGAGAGCAAGCGTACTTTTGCCAGAACCACTCTCACCGACAACTCCAAACATCTCACCTCGCTCGATCCTCAGCGAGACGCCACGGAGGGCGTGAACAATCCCCGTGGGGGAATTATAGTCCACACTCAGGTCCTGAACGTCCAGCACCGGCTGGCGTGCGGCTGCTTCAGTCAACTTTTTGGCTTTAGCCGGAAGACTTGTAGTACATCAGTGGGAAATACATTCCCGTGAGGAACGGGTTGAGGATAACCCCGCCGACATAATCATGCGCGATCGTGTATTGTACGAGTGCATACAGCCAGAGATCCGGTGCCTGCTGATAGACCATATTGTACACTTGCTCTACTGTAGAATTGTACTGTGATGGATTCGAGATGTACGGCAGATTGAAAGTGAGATTGTTTATGGTAGCATTGTCCAACCACGCTACATTCCCGGCAAATCCACCGTAGAAGCTATTGACCGTAACAACGAGATCTTGCGCGACTGGATCCATCCATCCCGGATACCAGTACCACAACATGATGTTGGGATATGTCGTCGCGTTGCCGGCTTGCGTGAGGACCGTCTCGTCAGAGGTGGCAGTCAGCGGAGACAGAGTAACGGGGATCCCGATGTTTGCCAGATCAATCTGCATCTCTTGAGAGAGTTTCAGCTGAGCAGCGTCTCCCGACGTGTAGCTGAAGAGAAGTGTGGGAATCGTTTTACCAGATGGGTTTACCGTGGTCCCATTTGGAAGGCTCACTGCGAAGCCCGCGCCCGTAAGCAATTGAATCGACTCTGTAGGATCGTAGGCGTACACAGATAGATTCCCGGGGTTATAGTAGGCATCGCCCGGGGGAATAGGGCCGACATACGGCTTTGCATAACCCGCCGCGACGGACTGGATCAATTGAGAAATATTTACCGCGTGGACGATTGCCTGACGAACAGCGGTGATATTGGTGGGATATTTCTGCGTGTCCAGAGGAGCCATCAGATAAGCAAAGGTCGGCGCATTCGGGTACCCCGTGATGTTAACACCCGGGTACCCTTCAAGACTAGAAAGATACGATGGAGCTACAGCTAGTGCGGGGGTAGGTGGTCCTTGGATTATGCCTGCTTGATTATTCTCGAATCCCTGCAACACTTGAGAAACTGCTCCGTTGAAGTACTGAGTGATTACTACTGGAATGTGGGGTGGGGTCAGCATAATATTACTCTGAGAGGCAGGCAGCTTGGCCGCCCAGTAGTTCGGGTTGGCTACAAAGGTAACGTATTCGCTCGGAACATAATTCTTGACTTCGTAGGGCCCTGTGCTCATGGTGTGGGTATTCATGAAAGTACTTTCATTATTGATTGTCACTCCGCCATTTGCGTTCACGTACGCCGGGTCGGTTATCAGGGCACCGGGTGAAGCCAGCACTAGCTGGAAGAAATTGTAGGGCTGTATCAAATTAAACTCGATTTCATAGTTGTTTATCACCTGTACGGCCTGGCCGGGATAGCTCATGATATTTTGAATGGTAGTATTCGCGGTGTTGAAGTTACTCAAAAGGGCAGCTAGATCGGTGGCTACCTGAGTCGGCTGTGCCGTAACATTCGTAGTAAACTGGTAGCCATTCGCACTCATGGCGTTTTGTACCCCGGCAGGAATGTTGACACCCTCAGCGTAAGCAGTGGTTCCATTGTATAGCATATTTGTGAAGAAGGTCGCTGCATACTGATTCATTACAATGTCCCGGTAAAAGTTGTACCAAACCACCGAGGCATTGAACGCGTCGCCGTTCGCAAACCAAGAATCATTTCGCAGGATGAACGTGTATGTGGTATCGTTGGGAGCGACAGTATAGCTGGTCGACAATATGGGGGCTAGTTCAGTGCCCGAAGTATAATTGTACATTAGAAGTCCTTGATAGACGTTAACCATAATCTCCTGTTCCTGTGTTGCAAACCCTGTAGCCACATCGTATGAAATCGGCCCAGAAATACTAGTGTATTCTACCAGCTCACTTGTATTCGTGGGGCCCTGAGCGGAACTCGAGCTTGTTGAACTTGAAGTATTGGAGGATGAAATAGAAGTCGAAGAGCTTGTGGTCGGGGAGGAACTCGAAGAAGATGTACTACTGGAGATTGAGGAGCTTGTGGTCGTAGTCGACTTTGAGGTGGCTAGAACGACTGCAACCCCCGCGATAATCACAATTACGATAACAACAATGACAGCAACCATCCTTCCGATGGCTCTGAATCCCGAAGTGAACATACTCGCTTACTTCTCCAAGATTTATTTAATAATTGTGTCATTTTGTGAACCACAAAATTCAGAATTATTTTTCGAGAGTCGTGTCAAATGTCGAATGAACAACGCGCTAAACCAAAATTACCCAAATATCCCGGTTATCCAGAAAGGGAATTTCACGATAGGATTTCCCGCGCGAAGAAAGTACTTCGAGAGCTGCATCTCGATGCACTCTTCTTAACCGCCTGGGAGAACGTTCACTACCTTAGTGGCTTCAACAACTCCGCATTTGCAACAACGAAGGATTTCCCGTACGTTCTAATCGTTACGCAAACTGGGGAGAGCATCTTCGTCGTGAGGGAAGTCATGATCGCCTCTGCTAGACAAACCTCTTGGATAGAGGATATTCGAAGCTACAGGCTTCCATCTGACTCGAAACAAGTGGTGAGCAAGGCGATTTCTGATCTGGATCTCGAGGGTAGTCGAATGGGAGCTGAACTTGGCGAAAACATGGCAGTCAAATTTTCCACAGGCCTGTTCCTCGAAATGATGAGCCAATTCGGCCAGAGCTATGTGGATGGATCTCACGCGATGTGGAAACTCAGAATGGTCAAGTCACCGTTTGAGATCAAAAGGATAAGTCGGGCTTGCAAGATCGCGAGCACAGCATTCGAGCGCGCTTTACAGAAACTTCGGGCGGGAATGACCGAGAGGGAGTTCTCAATCCTAATAGGGAGGTACATGATGGAAGAAGGGGCCGACGCTCCTGCTTGGCCTGTCACTATTCAAAGCGATAAGAAATTTCATGACGGACTCATGGGAGGATTTGCTGACGATACGAGGCTAAGGAAGGGAGATATCGTACAGGTTGACTGGGGCGCCAAATACCAGCAGTACGAATCAGACCTGAACCGGATGGCGATCATTGGAAGGCAGCCCACCGTCACTGAGAAGGATCATTGGAATCTTTACGTGGAAGCAAACAAGAGGGGGATCTCTGCAATAAGACCTGGAATTACTGCTTCGGACGTATTCAGAGCAACGTCCAGCGTATTTGAAGAGGCCGGATTGAAGAACACTAATGTTAGGGCGGGGCACGGAATTGGGCTTGAGGGCCACGAACCCCCTCACTTGGGTCTGCACGATAGTACTTTGTTGGAAGCCAACATGGTTTTTGCGGTAGAACCCTTTGGGGTCCCGAATAAGGACGGGCTTATTTTGAATTGTGAAGATGACGCAGTATGTACTGAGACGGGATCCAGAAGGCTTACTACGGTAAGTCGAGAAATCTACGTAGCATAAACTACGCTTTTTCTCTCAACAACGCAGTAGCTTCGGTGTCCACTTCCATCGTTTCGGCGTTGATGACAACCCCGTAATCCTCTTGAGCACTCTTTAACGAAACGTATCCCTGCAAGACATCATTTCTTACGGAATTCACCTCTCGCTCGTGCGGATCGCCCCAACCTCCTCCCCCTCCAAGGCGGAGTGAAATTAGGTCCCCCGCATAAATCGGTGCCGACGGGGCCTTGAGGATTTCATAACCTTCCTCTGTTTTCGCTACCGCATGTTTTTCGATCCCAGCGTTCTTCGTCGCAACGATGGAATAATTTCTGGATCCCGGCTTGCCCCCGTTTATTCCCCAGTGGGGAGCGAAACTCCTCTCGATTACGGAGATCATGTTTGCAGGTCCGAGGCACCTCCAATCGCGCCTTATTCCCAGTCCTCCTCTAAATTTGCCCGCCCCGCCACTGTCCTGCTGGAGCTCGTACCGTTCGGTGATAACTGGGGCACGAGTCTCTTCTACCTCGCAAGGCAGGTTTCTCGAGCAGGCCTCAGACATGACGATCAGAGCATTCCCACCGTCAGAAGATTGAGAAGCTCCTTGACCACAGCCTTCGATCGAGGCTTCGAGCCAGAACCTCCTCGTCCCGGGATACCAACCATAGCGCATCAGCGCACCAAGATCTCCTCCAGAACAGGCTGGAAGTCGGTCTGGAAAGACCGGTGAAAGAACCTTGTACATCAATTCGAAAGACGCGTCCGTGGGCCACCCATAGAGCATGGTGGGAGCCACGTTGGAATCAACGTTGAATACACACCCGAATGGTGCTATGACCTCGAGGGGTCTGAAGGTACCTTCATGCGCAGGGGTGTAAGGAGCAGTCAGAAGTTTCGCCATTAGCCTCGAGTTAGAAATAGTGTTGATGATCGGAGAGTTCATGGGCCCTTTTTGTTGTTCATCCGACCCCGTGTAATCGATAATTAGGCGGTCGGCGGAAATAGTGAAGGTCATTTTCATTTTGATCCGTTTTCCCTTCACAACGCCGTCATCATCGCAGAAGTCCTCTCCCGACCAGGTACCTTTCGGCATTTTCTCTAGGGCGTTCAATGTCTCCTTCTCCGCGAAGTCGTTTATCTGCGCCAAACAATCCATCGCCGTTTCGTAACCGTACTTGTCGAGAAGTTTCGTTACACGTTGTTTCGCTATGAGGACCGCTCCAACTTGCGCCAGTATTTCCCTCCACACAGTATCCGGTGCGCGCGAGTTGTACATGATTATGTCTCTAATTTCTGAATCCAGCTCACCTTTCTTGAAGAGTTTCACAGGAGGAATCCGAAGGCCTTCTTGGAACGGATCGGTCGAGTCAGTGGGATACGGATCTTTTCCACCAAAGTCCACCAAATGGCCCTTGTCTGTAGCGTAACCGAATAATCGATTCTTGTAGAATATCGGAGCGAATATTACGCCTTCAGGTGGGTGTGAACCCGTGTAAAGGGGCGTAGTTGCCATGACGATGTCTTCGTCCCCGATCTTTTCTTCTCCGATTGTGCTAACACATTTTTTCACAGCCGGTGGAAGCGTGCCCATGAAAGCCGTGAGTCCCGGAGCTTCAGCGAGTAATCCTCCCTGCGAATCTACGAGACCACAGGCGAAATCTAGATCTTCATAGATGATCGTGGAAGGGGATGTACGGATCATCGTTTCACGCATTTCTCGCGAAATGGAGAGAAGATTGTTCTTTACGACTGAAACGGTGATGGAATTGGCACGAGGCATTTTTCTAGCTCACTCCTACATCGATTATCAGATCGCCAAGACGATCAACGGACAAGACAAGTCCCCGTGGTACCAGAGTAGTGTGCGAAGGCTCTTCGACGATTACAGGACCATCAACGGTATTTCCCGCAAGCAGTTTACCTCTTTCATAAATGTCGCAATCAAACAGAGCTCCATCACTGAACACTTTTCTGCTCCCCTTTAGGGCGTTACTTTCGGGCCTGGCGCTTCCTCTTTTGAGAGGAGGTATGGCAGGTTTATCGAGAACGCCAATGCTTCGCAGCCTAAAATTGACCGTGTAAACGTCGGCTTCGAGGCGCTGACCGTACTTTGCAAGATGCATTGAATGGAATCTCTCTTGAATCTCAGTTTTGATGTCGTTCTTTCTGAAATCGTTGGGAATAACAATCTCGACATTGTGTCCTTGGCCCTCGTATCTCATATCAATAGAGTAAATGTAAGTCCGGCGATCATTGTCGATATCTTCGGCTTCGAACAGGTCATTAGCGCTGGAAACAAGATTGCTGAAAATTTTTGCCGCTGATTCCATATCAAGATCGTCTAATCGCGAAAGAAATGTCTGCGAGAAGGTGTGAACTATATCGGAACGAAGCATCCCCCAGGCCGAGAAGTACGCGGGAGCTACGGGGACAATCACTTTCGAAATACCAACCTCACGAGCGACGTGGGCCGCAAACAGGCCCCCAGCACCCCCGAAGGAGATCATCGAAAATTCCAGCGGATTGTAACCTTCACCGATTAGTATCTCTCTGACCGCACTCGCCATGTTATCTCTTGCAACGGTTAGCACTCCATCAGCCACCTCGTTCAAGTT
>JASHXQ010000155.1 GCA_030043455.1 Nitrososphaerales archaeon
TCTCATGACAATTCCCATTCTATCCCCATCTTGTCTGGAAAAAGAAAAGGCGACATTATGAGCCCGCCGGGATAACCTGGCTTCCCCACCCCGCTAGGCTGCTTGAAATTTTTATCACCCGGATCAACGTATTAAAGGTTGACGGGAAAAAATTCTCCTCCGGTACGGTCGATAAAGATCTCGCGAGCCCTTTTGGATTTGAGGAACAAGTCTCAACATCCCGTAGGCATTCATGTTTCGATCGCCGGAAAGATCGATCAGTGTTTCGACCGCGCTGCGGAGCTCGCCTGCCGGGGCACTTTTCAGATTTTTACTTCCAGTCCTCGGCGGTGGGATGCCTCCCCCTTGGATCCGCAGGAAGTCGAGGTCTTTCGCAGGAAGCATGCTGACTCCGGGTACGAAATTTTTGTACACATGCCATATCTTCCTAACTTATCCTCACCCGATCAAACTTTTTACTCCAAATCTATTCAGGTCCTCCAGAGAGAAATCCAGCGATGTGAAGAATTGGGGATAAAGTACTTGGTTTTGCATTTTGGGAGTCATATGGGGACTTCCATCGAGGCAGGGAAAAAGAGAATCGTCACCGCTTGCGAGAAGAGCATTGAGGCAACGAAGAGCTCGGAGGTTCGATTGCTCCTGGAAAACTCTGCTGATCCCAACAGCGTGGGTTCCAACTTTGCAACAATTGGGGGAGTTCTCGAGCTTGTAAATAATCCAAAGAGAATGGGCGTTTGTTTGGACACATGCCACGCTTTCGCGTCGGGTTACGATCTCTCGTCTGTTAGGGCAGTTGCAGCCACGGTAAAAGATTTTGACGGGTCCATTGGGCTGACGAATTTGTATCTGATTCACCTCAACGATTCCAAGGGCTGGCTCGGATCTGCGCTCGATCGACACGAAGATATCGGAAAGGGAAAAATCGGCCGGTCAGGCATGGAAGCGATCCTAAAGGACAATGCCTTATCCAATCTTCCAGTAATTCTCGAAACCCCCCGAGACTACGAAGGAGAGGACAAAGAAAATGTTGCGCTTGCCAAAAAACTAGCGGACGACTAAGAACTAGTGCTACTCAGCGGTGACGTAATCCTGTCCTTCGCGAAAAGCGATCATCTTAGCGGCCCTCTGATCCCGGGTCTCCGTCCGACCAAAGGTAAACTTGCTTCGCTTTCGTCTCAGAGAGGAAGTACCACTCTCGTTCACGAGCTGAATCCGAACTCCGGCGTGATACCGAGATTCGAGCCCCATTGCAATTTTCCCCGCAAGGACAGCGTTTCCCGATCCGATCTTTATGACCTTCCGGACTGGAGGAGCATTATCGATAAGGGCACACACTCTTGCTATAGTATCATCCAGGGATTGTATAACGCAACTTTCGACCTGTCGTTGATTCAAAAAAGCAGCTATTCCACTGCGTTTTCCTGGATCAACGCCGACTATCAACCAGTCGGTAGGCCTTGCGGGATAAAGATAAGGGAAAATTCTCACCCGAGCGATTCCCGCATCATCTCCCAAATCCTCAATGCAAAGCACGTTCACATCGTAAAACTGCACCCGTTCCCGCCTCGTCGTGATTACCACCTTCACATTGCCGTCATAAAACAGCTGTGAGGATCCGTGCGCCACCCCATGAAAAACGTTCGGACTCGTCTGCAATACAAGATCCACGTAACGAAGTCCAGCACGTCTTAGAAGACTAGTGATTACGTAATACGCTCTGCCGTTGGAAGTCGAAACACCGACTTCAGGCCTAGAATCATGAATTTCTCCTATGCTTCCCACCCAAATGATACGGGCAATCGAGTTCGCGGATTTCAAACTTTTAAAGATTGAGAATTGCTTTTCCATATTCCTATTGAAGTCCCTTGACGATAAACGTGTGGATTGAACTCTGAGCCCGATCGATCTTCTTGCGGCGAGAATGTCATCGAGGGGCTCTACAACTACGCTCGCCTTTGACAATCCAAGTATCAAGCCTGCGGTGCTTCACAAACTCGCGAAGCAATTCCTTGCCAACGGTGAAAAAATAACTTTTCTCGATTTCGATTTGCAATTTTCTTCAATGCTTCAGAATCTGTGTCCCCAAGAGTATAATTTGTTGAACGATGCCGGGCGATTAACAGTTCTGCAACCGACCGACGAGATTCTCGACTTTATCTCGACATTGGCTACCTACGACATGAAGTCCGGTGGTATCATGGTTCTTGATTCTTTGAATTCGCTTCAAAATCTCTTAACCGACGATCAGCTCACCGAAGGGCAAAAGGAGGCGAATCAGAAGACCGCTCTAGTCATTACCGTGCTACAGAATATCTCGCGCTTCTTTGAGAAGGCCTTGCTCATAGTTAACATAACTAAGCAGCGTCCGAGATATGCCAATCAGGAAAATTCTCAGTCATGGGAAAGAACACTGGTGGGAGGAAGAATGATCAGACTCAAAAGTAACATGATTTTTTCTGTCACAAACGACAATTTCGACCCTTCAGTCATCAAGATAGCAATTCGGGAATCCCAGGATGATTCTTCCGAGAATGCCAGCGAATACGATTTTCGAGTCTCGGATATCTGACTCTAAGTGAGCGACAGAATATAGTATCCGACTGTTAGGGCAATCGCCATCAAGGCTATTCCGCTCACGAAGAACATTTCCGCCGATCTCGCTCGAATGGTTTGCCTTCCGCTCAGGTAGAGCGCATATGCTCCTAGCGCCCCGATAATATAGCCAAAGAGTATGATGATCGTTTCTGTAACATTTTGAGCATCGGGATTCGCGACGATTGGGCTGAGATTAATCCCGGCTTCACCGGCATTGGAAATAGCATTGATGAGACCGGCAATGAGAAGATACAACGCGATGAGGTAGAGCCATTCTATGCCCCTATTTTTCAACGATGTCGTAGAAGTAGGATTCGAAAGACGTTTCCCAATGTCAGATCGAGTGACTCTTTCAGTGAGCCTGGTGGCGGCCGATTGCACTCTCTTCTTGATCCCCAATTTTATCTCGATCCTCGGTATTCTTCTCAGATGGCCAAACAGTAGGGTGCACAGGCGCTGGAGTATATCTCCAGCTTATTCATTCCCAAAAATTGTCTCTAAATACCTTTCCTAGCCAACTGCCTCATCGTTGGTATCAGTATTTTGCGCACTTCTGTAGATGAAAAGTCGACATCTGCCATTAGCTGCGTAAAGTCTTTCACAACGCAGATACTAGAATTTGATTATGTTCTCCGAACCGTTGCCAGGCTGTCCAGCGAACCATCCCTCCTTACAATGAAAGTCAGTTTGTTCCGAGAACGTCGTAAGGTCTGATCCATCGCAGACGATATGCTCTAAATGAAAGGGTCATCTCTCGCGATTTTTGGGGCGATTACGAGATTATCATCAAGAAATATTAACAGTCTAGTTTGATCAGAGCACCCGCTCGGTTTAATTACCAACTGGTAAGGTAGCCTGCCAAACTGCAAGGGAGTGGTTTAGGACGCCGCTTGAGATAGTCTGTGCTAGTTGTGGAAAGGTTCTATACACAGGATTCGACCTCAGATCTCCTAAGGATGTTATTAGAGCAAACGAAAACAAGTGCAGTGGCTGCGGAAACGATCTGTCTCCCTCAGATTTCACGATAGAAGTGGTCAAAATCTAGCCCTCTAGGGCGGGTTCCGTAAGCTACTCAAGATTAAGCACTGATCAGCCTCTATTGTGGTTTTTTTCTCATAGTCGCTTCTCGGTTCGGAAAAAGCTTCGTCAAACCCTCTTATCACCACGATGGGTCTTCCTTCATCCGATTCCCCCATGACAAGTTGAGCAGCGGATACTAGCTGATCTCCCACGGCTCGGAGGGTCACAGCTAGTTTGTTTCCTAGCAAATCAGGGGTTCCTCGCATGTCTATGGTGGGCTTTATCCCCACCCAAGCTATCGCAACGCCGACCGTACCAAGTCTGGTGGGCGTGACCCGGCTGTCCGACAGTACTACCCCGAGTCTCTCGATCTCGGTTTTCTGAGACCTCGATCTTTCAAGCAAATATTCCCGAAGAACTCGAACAGTTCGAAAAGGATCTTTTGGATACTGGACGGCCCACCCCTTTGGGACATTACTCTTGTCCACTCCTGAATTGGGGGCGATTGTACCCGAAACTAGAGAAAGAATAAATCCGTGTGTTCCTCCCAACACGGAGTCTGCTTCCTCCATGACTAATTGAGCTAGCGGCGGTTCCAAGCCATACTTTTCTGCGAGTTTGCGGGCTTTCTCGTTCACCTGCACTTTTGATAAATTCGTCATTCGACCTTCTGATACCGCAGCGTACTTACTGGAAATGACAATGATGTCCCCATCCCGGACTTTGACACCGTTATTCTCCAGAGACTTCCAGACCTCAGAGTTTAGATCGAAAGGTTCGACGCGGATGTGAGCAGAAACGGGGAAAATGGAGAGGCCTGGAGAGGGTACCATCCAAAACCGACGGTCCGGTTCAACTATTCAATATGTCGGGTGACTTTCACCTCAAAACCGAAATAAGCTGGGCAAGCAAAAGTCTTCTCGTTGTTCATTGGCGAGAAAATCCCATCTGTACGAATTCCATAAGGAGAATGCCAAGATTACGGAGTTTTCCGGATTCGACATGCCTCTATGGTACAAAGGTATTATTGAGGAGCACATGGCGGTCAGAAACGCCGCGGGAGTTTTTGACGTTTCCCACATGGGGAGGATCTGGATTACAGGCAAAGAGGCAACCGAGTTTCTTTCGTTCGTTCTCCCTACGAATGCAGCCAATGTGAAGGATAGCAGAGCTTTCTACTCCACAATCTGCAACGATACTGGCGGTATCGTTGACGATACCATTACGGACAAATTCTCTGCTGACAAATACTTGATGATCGTAAATGCCGGAAATCGAGAAAAGGATCTTGCTTGGCTGAAGAAACATTCTTCGCCTTTTGATGTGTCGCTGGACGATTTCTCGAACGAATCCGCCCTAATTGCTTTCCAGGGTCCGATTGCAGGAAAGATCTTGCAAAACACGACTGACGTAAATCTTTCTTTGATCAAGCGCTTTGCCATAATAGAGGCAAAGATCGCGGGCGAGCGCTGTCTGGTTGCTAGAACAGGCTACACCGGTGAAGACGGTTTCGAGATAACGATCTTCGATACTCCGGTAAACTCTCCTGAACGGGCTTTGAAAGTGTGGAATGAAATTCTAAGTTTAGGACGAAATCAAGGGGTCCTACCTTGTGGGTTGGGAGCGAGAGATTCGCTTCGTCTAGAGGCAGGAATGTGTCTCTATGGACAGGATATTGACGATCAAACTACACCCGTTGAAGCGGATCTTTCCTACGTCATTAGCCAAGATGCCCGAAACTTCATCGGTAAGCCGATCATCTCGAAACAGTTGAATTCAGGTCCGGCAAGGAAGAGGGCAGCTTTCTCGCTTCAAGAAGCAGGTATTCCAAGGCACGGATTTTCTGTGGCCTTAGCGGGAAAAGCAATAGGCACCGTTACCTCTGGAACTTTTTCGCCGCTTCTCAAAATCGGAATTGGGATGGGCTACCTCCCCACGGCTCTCACGGACGTGGGTCAGTCAATCTCTGTGGTTGTCAGAAACAGCTACAAAACGGCCAAGGTGGTGGCTACACCTTTCTACGACACCATGAAATACGGCTATAAGAGAAAATAGCCGACCGCTTCCCAGATTCGTTTTTATCTCATCAACAGAGGTTCAATTTCCGAACGTGATGGATAGCGATGAGCAATTCAGAAACTTACGACATCCCGGACGGATATTTGTACACAAAAGATCACGAGTGGATCAAATCGGACAATGGGAAGTATCTCGTGGGAATAACCGACTACGCAGTGAAGATGCTCAATGATATCGTGTACGTGAATCTTCCTAAGGAGGGAGATGTGTTAAAACAAAAAGAAATTTTCGGACAAGTGGAATCTGTTAAGACCGTATCAGATATGTATATGCCCGTGACCGGCTCGATTCAGAAAACGAACGGCAAATTAACTCAGACGCCGGAGCTCGTAACAAATTCTCCTTACGGAGATGGCTGGATGCTTCAAATTGCAGCCAGCGATTTTTCCAATGAATCTCATGTATTGCTCGATCCTAGAGCTTATCGAGATTTCCTTACTAGTCTGAGCAATTCTGCTTGAGAATCTGAGGAAACCTTATAGAAGCATTTTCGGCAGATGGGATTTTGCCCTTGAGCTTACGGGAGCAACTGTCGAAACTCTCTGGCGTTTTTTACCGCCCGAAGATGAGCCGTCGAAGTGCAACCATTTTCCTTGCGATGTCGCTCATCTTTGTTATCGCCTTGATCATGAGAGTTTTTCCCGCAGAATACGGATGGTATCTCAACGAGTTCGACCCATACTTTGACTATTATGCCTCGTATCACGTAGTAGTATTAGCCCAGCAGCACGGTTTAATTTACGCGCTTTTCAACAATCCCGCCGGCTGTGCGGCAAACGTACTCACCACCTGTCACACCCAACAGGGCTACTTTTACTGGCACGATATTCAGACCTGGTATCCCTACGGCAGAGATGTCGCTTCGACAAGTCAAGTCGGGTTACAACTAACGGGAGCTTTCTCGTATCTTTTCGTTCATAATATTCTCGGAGTCCCAGTCGGCTACTACGACTTCCTCGTTGCATTTCCGGTATTCATTGGTTCAATTACAATAGTACCTCTCTATTATCTCGTGAAGAAGCTGACCAACAGTGCTGGAGGAATCTTCGCAGCCTTAATTTTCGCGGTCTCTCCACCCATCCTTGAAAGGGGTAATTTGGGGTGGTTCAAGTCAGAACCGCTGTCTCTATTTGCGTCATGCATCGGGGCTTACTTTTTCCTCTCGATGTATAACTCGAAGAACACGCTCAGGGATGTTCTGATTCGTGGTCTTATAGCCGGTATAATGTTTGGCTATTCAATGATCGACTGGGGTGGTGGGGATGAGTTTGTTCTCATCTTCGGTTTCGTATTTCTAATAGCACCCTTCGTGAAAAGTATAGATCTTCAGAAAACAGTCCAAGGGGGCTCCCTCCTCGTTGGAGCTCTCCTGTTCATATCTGCTGTCACACCCAGACCGGGTCCGTCGATAATTACCGATTTAATCGGTCTGCCGTTGATTGGAAGCTGGGTGTTTGCTTTTGTGGCGTATCTGGTGAAAAGGTACGGGGATCCAGCGGTCTACACCCGAAACCTGATCAAAGTGCTCCTCATTTTCATCTTTGGCGGGCTGATAGCGATCTCATTTGGGGCAATAGGGAGCATTTCAGGAAGGTATCTGACCGTTATCTATTCCCAATTCAGAACGACCGATCCTCTTGTTCAGTCAGTTGCAGAACAAGCTGTTCCCACGGGTAGTCAGTTCTTCTCTGACTATGCGGCTGTGATTTTGCTTGCGGGCTTTGGGGCGTACATCGCGTTTCGTCGAAGATCGATAGAAGGGGTATTCGCTCTGGTACTAGCGATCACAGGTGTGTACATTGCGTCTTCATTTTCCAGACTGATGGTATATTCTACTCTCGCTTTGGCCGTCCTGGGGGCGATCGGTTTGATTGAACTTTCAGAGTCGATTCTCAGACCAACGGTTTCGACAATCAGTCGCAAGAAAACAAGGATCTATGAGTCCCGTAGTGAAGTCAAGGTAATCTTTACTGTTCTGATGGTAGCACTCATCGCGATACCGATTTTCTTCCCAGCATCATCCAGCAATGGATATTCACTCTCGCACTCAGGATGGATAGCCAGCGCAAACGTGCCCGTGAGCGTTGCGAACGGTGGCACTGCTTTTACTTCCTCTAGCACAGATTGGCTTCAGGCGTTTTCTTGGATGAGAACGCTAGGATCTAATGCGACCATTGCAGCGTGGTGGGACTACGGTTATTGGATTGCAGTCATGGGAAATGTGACCTCTCTCGCGGATAATGCTACCATAAATGAGACTCAGATCTCCCTGATCGGGCAGGCATTGATGGTTCCGCCGCAACAATCAATACAGGTGCTGAAGAATGAGCTTCATTCTCCTGATTATATCTTGATTTTCATTGCAGGGTACAGGTTCCAACCCAGCTCTTCCTCTGGTTCGACTCAGCTCTATTACATGCTCTCGGTCCCAACGCCTTATCCACAGCCCGCTGGCGGGGACGAATCCAAGAAACAGTGGTTCATTCGGATCGGAAACGAGACATGTGGTTGTCTGGAGGAGACCATCGGCCCGCACGCACTAATGGAGAACGACGATTTTACGCCGACGCCGTACTTCTGGAACAGCTCTACTTTTGGACAATTAATTCCTTTCCAGTCGCAACAGCTCTACTACAACCCTGTCACCGGCAGTAGCGAGACGGGATACAACAATACCATAGATGCGTCCACGGGGGCCTCCGGGATCTCTGCAGGATATACGGAGATCTACACCTACCAAGTGAAGTACCCTACGGGCGATACTTCGGCACCGTTTCAGCTAGCTTTCGAGTCATCCAGTCTACCTGGGAGTGCTGCAGGATTGTTCACGGCTGTGCTTGTGTACAAAATAAACTACAATTATACTTCTTCCGCATAGGCTCTGTCGGATCTTTTAAACAGGGGGCGCTGACTCCACTCTAGCGTGCTACTTGAATTAGGGCGGCTCGTGGAGCTGGGTCACGACTTTTTCGCCGTAGTAGGGAGCGATGATGATTCGATCTATGGAGGTTTCGGGGCAAACCAAGCATTCGTTTTGCTTGAGGATTCGGTGTTATTATTCGATTCCGGTTT
>JASHXQ010000156.1 GCA_030043455.1 Nitrososphaerales archaeon
AAACCAATCAAGGCCGGGATGTCAATTTTCATGGCCTCTTCCGGAGGCTTGTTGCTCCTGCAAAAAGACATCACGATCGACCTGGAGCAGTACAGAACTGATCTGATCAGAGCAGTCCAGGAAGCGTTAGGTCTGGCTGTCGAGATCGCCTACCCCACGCCAGAGTCGTTGCCGCTCATCATCGCAAGAGCTTCGAGAAACGCAACCGAAGTGGCCAAAGAATCGGGTTACATCACCTCAGACAACGCGGGAAGCGTTCTGGGCTTTGCGGAGGCTCAAGCAAACGCTCTTCTTGCCGCTGCAAAGGCCAAGGGCTATACCGGGCAATAAGTTCGACAGGAAAATTTCGTCGATTTCAAATCGTCCGACTGGTCGACAGCAAAATGGACGCCGGGATAAAGACTCCTGGGGTTCCATCGTCGAGCGCGTGATAGCATGTTCACCGAGCGACTAACGGCTTTTTCGTACATCCTCCGGACTTCGCCGGTCTACGTCGCAGTCTTTTTGATGCGTTTTTCGTTCGCGTTCACTGTCGTGGCTATTCAGTACATTGTCCCGATTCCCTACGAAAGAGGGGTGATCTCCGCAGCCTATCCCTTGCTGGAAATGCTGACTGGTGCCTTCTTCGGTGTACTTGCGGACAGAATTGGGAGAAAGTGGCTCGTCTCCGCCGCCCTCTTTTTCTCGTCCGGAATTACTCTTTCCTTCACCTTCACCCGGAACTTCGCTTTGCTCGCCTTGATTCACGGCTTGCAGGGGATCTGTGCGGCGGCGATTATCACGAGTACTCTCGCTTCACTTACAGATATGGCGAAGAAGGAAACGAGGGGCCGAGAAATGGGGCTCTATGATTTCTGCACCATTGGCGGATACGGAATGGGCTTTATTTTTTCGCTCCTGATCATTGACGGCAACCCGGCAAATGCCCTCACGCCATTCTATGTCGGAGCAACTTTCGCCCTAATCGCGGCTATCTATTGTGTTATCTTTCTGAAGGATCAGAAAGTTAGCGTTCCTGTAGTAGCCTCATTGAAAACAAACGTTGCCCAGATTATCTCCTCCCGCAGGTCCATCGCTCTTTTCGCGACTTGGTTCGTACTAACGGTCCTCATTGGCGTGGGGCTGACTTATACCCGAGAATTGTTCAACGGGATCCTGTCGCTGCGGGCTCTGGGCCTCTCGGGAAGGACGGGGGCTCTTTTCGGCTCCGCTACCAAGCTGGGACCGGTGGTAGCTGCGCTCCTGATTGGCGGAGTCATTTTGCTGGGTTTCAGCCAGACCGGATTGGGGGGACTATCCGATCGCTACGGGAGGGACAGGCTGGTATCTCTCGGGGAGATCTCGATATTCGGCATTTTGGCTACGCTAATCCTCGACTTTCAAATCCATACAGATCGCTTCCTCGCGATCCCCTTTCTGCTGATTTTCGGCGCCGGACTCCTCGCCTTTACTCCCGCGGGTCTAGCCGAACTGGCCGACATTGCTCCCGAATCGGGTCGGGGGTCGACGATGGGCCTCTACTCTGTGGTAGTAGGGGCCGGTACAGTGTTTGCCCCCCTGGCCGGTGGCTTTCTCATCTCCAAATACGGGGTGGCTACTGGATTCTCGATCGTTTTCGTGATCGGCCTCTTGATCATGGCAGGGGTTCTGCTTTCGCGGATCTCGGAGAAGAAATCGCCCTGAAATTATCTGAGAGGAGAGCTCTCAAGAACCGCGGATATTCCTCATCGCTAAAGTTCACGACGGCGTACAGTTCCTCCTTTAGAGCGATCTTCAGTGCAATCAGATGATAGCACTCGGGGACCTTTTCGCTCAGAACTCGGTAGTAAAAATCCCCGCAGGCGCAATACACTTTGCTCGCGTCCTTGGGATCGACGTCAACGAGGAAGTCGCATTCTCTTCCCACCACTGTCCAGATCGATTTCCCGCTCGGATGAAATCGATGCAGTTTTACTCCCTGATTGTCTACAACAGCTCGAGCCTTGCTCAATCTATTAGATCCCGAAGACCCTCCAGAGCCAGTATGAGATTCAGATTCCCCTTGTCTTGTATAATTCAAAGCTTTAGCTGTCCTATCTCCATCGGATGCCACAAGTAGGCAGTTCCTGTACTTCCACGATCTTATTTAGGCATATTGAGTGAAGAGAGGCCAACTTTTGAAGATCAAGACGCTCTTTGAGCAAAGGGGGGTGTTACTCCAGCCCAGTCCCGTTGAAGGCGAAATCCTGCCTCCGGGGCCTACTCTGGTGATTTCTGATCTTCACATCGGCTTTGAAGAGAAATTCAAGAGCTCCGGAGTGAACATTGAAACTAACATTGCCAAGATGGCCGCTGAACTCGAAGCAATCATCGATCAGAATCGTGCGGAGGCTCTGGTCATCGCCGGAGACGTGAAGTCCGGAATCGACCGAATTACCCAATCGGAGTGGGAGAACGTGCCTAAATTTCTAAACCGCATTTCCAAGAAATGTCGTATTACAATTGTCCCCGGAAATCACGATGGCGGCTTGCAGAATCTCGTTCCGGATTCGGTACAGGTCGCTGATATCAACGGCATTGCTATTGAAGATACTTTGGTTATTCACGGGCACACCAGACCTCTGGCGAAATTCAAGGACTGTAACCGGGTCATCATGGGCCACGTCCATCCAATTTTCCAGAAAAGGGGGAATCCTCTTTCCGGTTTGCCCGTGTGGGCCTTCGTCCGGTTGAGCAAAAAAGCACTCCTTCAAGAGATCATCGGTGAAGAAGACTCCATGGTAGATGTCATCGTTCTACCATCGTTCAATTCTGACCTAACTGTGTCCGGCTACTTTGGTGAAGAAATCAACTCCGAAAGGAGACAGGCTCCAGTTGTCAGGGAATTGCGCACAGCCCCGGAAGCGATCATCACCACACTAAACGCAGAGGTGATAGGTGACGCCTCTCTGCTCCCCTCTGTTTTCTGAACGGTTTTAGCGCAAGCTTTCTATTCGCCAAATCCTAGAGCTTCTTCACAGCCGTCCAGAGATTACGAAAGAAAATTGTTGCTGCCCCCCGTACAGGAAATTAAAAAGCGCCGAGTTGCCTTGGGGATCAGTCAGAAAAGGCTCGCCGCGAGTGTTGGGGCGAGCCAATCTCTGATCGCCAAGATCGAGAGCAATCGGGTGAACCCGTCTTACGATGTCGTGAAAAAAATCTTCGAGTATCTCGATCGGATTGAGCAGCCTAAGATCGGCCTCGCCAAAGACGTGGAAAAACGAGATCTCGTGTGGGTGAAGAAGGGCGAGCGAGTTATCGACGCTGCCGAAAAAATGAGGCAGCACGGTTTCTCCCAGCTCCCGGTACGGGATGACAAAGAGGAGATTTGCGTAGGCAGCATCTCTGAAAGACAGATTATGCAAGGAATCTTGCGGGAGCCAAACCCCAAATTCTACTATGAAAAACCCGTATCGGAAGTGATGCAGGAGCAGTTTCCTGTTGTTGACGAAAGACTTCCTGTTACTGCCGTGGCTCTGCTCTTACAGCATTCGCAGGCTGTGCTCACGGCTCGCCGTGGAAAGATCAGCGGTATCATAACGCCGAGCGACTTGCTTTCAATGAATTCGGGACGCGTTATGCAGAAGAGAGATACCCCGGCAGCTGAAAAAATAGAAACCTAAAAAAAGTAGAAGGTGACAGTCCCAAAAAGGACTGCCGCCTTAATAGATGAGGTCTATTCGTCCATGCCGCCGCCCATTCCACCCATGCCTCCGCCTCCGGGTCCACCGGGCGGCATTGGCGGAGTCTTCATCTTGCTCGACGCGATTACGTCGTCGATGCGCAAGATCATGCTGGCGGCTTCAGTAGCAGATTTGATGATCTGTTGTTTGACGGCCTCGGGCTCGAACACTTCTTCAGCTTCCATGTCGCTCACCTTTCCGGCGAGGACGTTGGCTCCGAACCATTTCTTGCCCTGACCGTGTTTCGCTCTCAGTTCCACCTGTGTGTCTATCGGATCCATTCCTGCATTTTCAGCGAGAGTCAGCGGGATTGATTCCAGTGCATCCGCATATTTCTGCACGGCGAGCTGTTCACGGCCCGAGAGAGAATTCGCCCATTCGCGTAACTCGTACGAGAGCTCGGCCTCAGGTGCACCTCCACCCACAACGACTGCTGGGTGTTCAATAACATCCTTCACGACCATCAGTGCATCATGAATGCTTCTTTCTGCTTCGTCGGTCACCCTCTGGGTAGCTCCGCGGACGAGAATCGTCGTGGACTTCGGATTCTTCGCACCTTCGACGAAGACCCACTTGTCTTCCTCTACTTTGCGCTCCTCAACCAGCTGAGCCTTGCCTAGGTCCTTCTCATTAAGGTCCTCGAGATTCGTTACCACGCGGCCACCGGTCGCTTTGGCAAGCTTTGTCATGTCAGACTCTTTCACTCTGCGCACCGCGAGCACTCCCGCCTTTGCAAGGTAATGCTGAGCGATGTCATCAATGCCTTTCTGGCAAATGACCACGTTAGCACCAGTAGCGGTGACCTTGTCCACCATCGATTTCAGCATCGTGTTCTCCTCGTCCAAGAATTGCTTGATCTGTGAAGGATCGCTGATGTTGATCTTGGCATCAAATTCGGTCTTCTCGATTTCAAGAGGCGAGTTGATCAGGGCGATCTTGGCCCCTTCGATCCGCTTCGGCATCCCGGCGTGCACGACTTCTTTGTCCAAGATAATACCCTTGACAAGCTCGGTCGCCTTCAAACCGCTGCCAGGCTTCTTCTCTACTTTAACATCGTCAATATCCACACGGTAATCTTCTCCGACTTTTTCAGCAACCGCGAGCAACGCATCCACACAGAGCGCCGCGAGATAATCCGATTCTTTGCTGATCAGCTTCGAGGCCATCGAGGTCTTTGCTACTTTGATCAGCCACTTGCGATCAGTGGGCGGAACCGGAATAGCGATCTTGTCCAAAATCTGTAGCGCCTTTGCGGCAGCTTTCCGGTAACCATCTACTACAATTGTAGGATGCACATCCTCCTTGATCAGATCTTCTGCATTGTCCAGCAGAGAACCTGCGAGAACCACGGCAGAAGTTGTACCGTCGCCAACCTCATTGTCGGTAGTCTTCGAGATTTCGACAACCATTTTGGCGGCCGGATGCTGCACATCAATCTCTTTCAAAATTGTGGCACCGTCGTTTGTGATCGTCACATCGCCCAGTGTATCCACGAGCATTTTATCCATGCCTCGAGGCCCTAAACTGGTCTTCACGATTTCGGCGATCAATTTGGCGGCGAAAATATTGTTCCTCTGCGCGTCACGTCCCTTACTCTCTGAGCTCCCTTCCTTCAGAATCAAAACGGGAGTACCTGCTTGACTCATTTACATCATACCTCTCGGGTTACTAACCTTTAGAAACTAACCCAAGGGGAAACCTATTAAAATTATCGTGAACCAAGGGAAGTCGGAGACTCTTTCCGGGCGCTTTTTTTGCATGGCCATGGTCACTGATCCGGAAAACATTGACGTTCTCTTGGAGATCCTGGGCAATGAAACTCGCCGGAGAATTCTTCAGCTACTCGCTGACGAGCCACGCTATTTTATCCAGCTATCCAAGGACTTGGGAGTCTCACAACAGGCAGTTTTGAAGCATCTAGAAATTCTGGAGCGTTCCGGATTCGTGACCTCTTCACAAAGAGAAAGTGAATTCGCTGCTCCAAAAAGAAAGTATTTCCAGCTGAATCGTTCTTGCATGCTGGCGATTGGCATCACTAACGATGCAGTACAATTTGTGTTCCACGACATTCCGCAAGAGCCAGGAAGAGACTCCCTCAAGCAAATTGAGCTGAAGTCGATCCAGAAAGGAGTCGCTGAGCTGGAGAAGGAGAAGGACCATTCCAAGGTCGTGACTCTGAGCGATTCACTCCTCCGGGATATCAACCAGAAATTGAAAGATCTGGCAAACACCGAAATTTCTCTCCTGCGGCTGAAACAGCGAATTACAAGGATGGCCCACGAATCGATCCGGGAATCGGTCGCGGAAGAGCTCGAAAGACAGATCCTTTATTCTACCATTGGAGAGGATAGGCGCCCCGATATCAACGAATTGTCGGAAAGACTGGACGCAAGAGAGCGAGAGGTAAACGAGGCGATCCGGTCACTGAGGCGCAGACTGCAGAACGACGCTATCTTTGACAGCGCGGAATAAAGCCAAATTTTTAAGGGAAAACGCCCATACATAGTACGTCCTAGAATCATGCCCATGGTCAGCTCCGGGGACTGGGAATGCCCCAAATGTCACAGCAAGAACGTCGGCCTAGCGAAAGCCACGAAGAAGTCAGCGAAGATGATGTGCAACGATTGCGGCTTCAAAGGGTCGCCGATGAATTTCTGATCCTAAGCTGAACCACTGCTCTAGCTGAGAGAAAATAGACGATAGTTTTTCGTCGGGCGTTTTCGAAAACCGGTATTTCGGCGATCCACCCAAACGCTGATAAGCAATCTCAACTCTCTCAGCCTCGGTATAGTAACGTTTTGAGTGATCGACGGCGCAGCCAGAGAGGGAGCTTTTACGGCGACAAGCGGCCTGCGGGATACGAACCGAGAAGAAGCAGGAGAGAGGAAGAATCGGCGCAGCGCGCGGAATCCGGCGCAAAACCCGTCGAAGTCGGAAAGGAATACAAAGTACGAGTAATTGATCGTTCCGAAAGAGGGGAGGGAGTAGCAAGGATCGAGGGATTTATTGTGTTTATACGCGGTGCAAAACCAGGTGAAGAAGTAAAGATCAAGATTACGAATGTAGGTGCGAGGGCAGCAACTGGTGAAATTGTGCCAGAACCTGCTCCCGTCTCGACTGGGACTACTTGAATAGATAATCTTCTAGACTTTCAGCTTTCTTTCCAGAATCTGGAACCAATTCTGTAACTTTTACTCCCACACGTCTGACGTGCGTCTCTGTGTGAAGAGCTTGCCCGGAGAAAAAGGAGGAAAATAGTTCGACTACGACTTTCAAGATTTCCTCGGGTGATTTTGTCGGGACAGGAAGCGTTTTCGATCGTGTCTTGATCTTGAGCTGATTCGTAATCGCAATTATTCCGATGCCTCTGCTCGTCAATCTGGAAGAAGTCAGCTTTTCTGCCAGGTCCTCAGCCATCGGTTGCAGAACTTCTGCGAAATCGAAGGTGTCGGCGTCTCTCTTCAAAGTAACGATTCGACTAAACTGTTCCGCAGGTCTTTCGACGACCGGGCTATTGTCCACTCCATTCGCTGTTTCTCCAAGCGCGGGCCCTAAATTCTTCCCCAAGAGATCAGAAAGTACACTAGGATCCGACCGGGCTAAAGCACCGACAGTCATGATCCCGATCGCCCTAAGCTTCTCGTCTGTTTTGGGGCCTATGCCAAACAACTTTCCCACGGGCAAGGTATCGAGAAAGGACTTTACCTGTTCGGGTAAGATGACTGTAAACCCGTCGGGCTTTCGGGAATCAACTGCCATTTTTGCCATTAACTTGTTTTGTCCGATGCCGACCGAGCAAGTCAGCTTCTCACTAGATAAGATCTCAGCTTTGAGTTTCCGTCCTATACTCTCGGCTTTTTGATAATTAGAGCTCGCCTCCGAAGTTACGTCGATATAGGCTTCATCGATGCTGCTTTGCTCGAATTTTCCAGCTTTGGATCGGATGATCTCCATAATTCTCTCGGAGACCAATTTGTAATATTCCATATCCGTAGGCAAGAAAACAGAAAAGGGATAATCTCGCAGGAGTTTCTTAGCCTGTAGGACGGGCATTCCAGACTTTATTCCTAACCCTCTGGCAATGTAATTGGAGGTGCTGACGGCTCCGCTGTCTTCAGTCCTGCCGGAGAACACACAGACAACCACTGGCTTAGTTTTAAGAGACGGATCTCGCACCTCTTCGCATTGAGCGTAAAAGTAATCCAGATCTAGCTCGATGACTATCCGGGAGTCGTTATTACTGCTCAATTAGCAATGGATCTTCTGAAAGAGGCTGAACATGGTTTCAGCGTAACACGGCTTGCGCTTTTTTCTTATCCTGCAATTCGCGCAGCTTTAGCTCAAGTACGGCGCGAAGATGGCCGGCGTCGCCAAAACTGGAAACTGAAATCCTCTCAGAGGAAAACACCTTTTCCAAGTATGACTTGAATTCGGTCGTACCAGTGTTGGTGAACAACCAGATATTGCCCTTGGACAACAGCGAGTAACATGTGAGGACTTCAAAAATCTGTTGATAATCCACATTGCTAGAAATTCCTTCATTGGTCAGAATTAGGCAGGCCGCGTCGCACCGGCTGATCAGATCGAAGGAAGCAGAAAGATCCTTCGTCGCACTCGTTTCGAATGATTTGCTTAAGATCGGATGGAAGCCAAACTTCTCTACTGCATCTAGGATGGCATATTTTTCCTCATCTCGCACATGGCTTCCGAAAGAGACGAACATGTTGACGAGCGGGTGACATACGTCGGTATCACACATCGTCTGGAGACAGACCGGACAGTGGTCATCATACTTTCCGTATACAACACTAGAGAGGTCCAGCTTTAGGAGCTGGGACAACGTCATCGTCCAAGCCAGAATCGCCGCCAGTTTGGAAGTGATTTGATCCGGAGCTGCTCTCTTCCGGTTGAGCATCGCGAGATCTCCCACGTCCTTCATTAACGCCACTAGGGCGTTCATAGGAGAGAGAGTTGAATTCTCATTGCGGTACAATCGAGAGACAAAGACCTGCCATTCTTTCAGTGTCCTAGGTTGGGAGAACTCGTTAAGATCTAGCGATCCGGTCAACGACCGGATCTTGGGTGGGTGCTTCCCATATTTCTGCCAGGCTAGATCCGCCAGATCCACGTTAAGTTTGTAGGCTAGAGAACAGGTCCAAGAAAAAACGTCTGCCAACCCCGGTCCCAGGTCACCCCTCGCTTCCATTGGGCTCACCAGTTCGGCGACCTCCTCGACGAGCCTCGAAATCATATACTCCGTGGTGTGTTTGTCGTGACGTTTTCCATATATTCTGCCGAACTTGGTCAGCCACTCCTCTAGAGAAAGATCCCGAAAACTATCCAGAGAAGCCAGCGCAAATCTATCCTATTTGATAGACAATAAACTTGTGTTCAGTGACAATAGGGGAAGCCAACCGTCGAGAAAAAACACCATGGCGGCTTTAGGGATTCTCTTTCTCGAATTCTTCTTTGCCCTCAATTTCCTCATTCGTCACTTCCTCAGATTCTCTCTCCAGACTACGTGAGGTCAGGGGTCGAACTTTTTTCTCTTGAGCCTTGTTTGTTTTTTTGGATTTCGCCAAAATCACTCAGTCTGGAAGTTTTTCTGGTCTCGCTGTATATAGACGAGTACGATTTACGAAACAGGAACTCTCACAAAATCAAAACTCTTTCTGTCTAGAAAGAATGATCGCTGATCAGTAATCCTATAGAAGACAAGCTGGACGTAAGTTTCACAACGACTAAATAGAAGCTATTGCAATAATCTCCTTCCGGAGAGGGTGCACGGCTTTGTCTGAACAAGAATCCGCCAAAAAACGTGGACTAGCGTCTGCTTCTTCGGAAACCAGAGAGCGGGTGGCAAAGGCTGGTGGTGAGGCTCCCCACCAAAAGCGAGGTTTGCAAGCGGCAGACACTGACACTCGGAAGGCCGTAGCTCGAAAAGGGGGCCTCGCAAGAGGAGAGCAGCGAAGAAAGGCAAGAGAGGAGCGGGAGACTTCCTCGAACGAAACCCAAACCGAACCGGTTAAGATGACTTGATCTCTATTCTGGAATGCCGCTTCTGAACGATTTGCTCGAAAAGCTTTTCCTTTGATGCCGCTCGAGGTCTATGCAAATAGAATGAACGCTAATCTCACTTTTCTGTCCGCTGACCAAGCGCTTGACAGTTTCAGCTTTCTCCTCTTCCGAGATATTTTTTCCGCAGACAAAGCAGCGGAACTTCGTCTTGTGTTGTTGCACCAGATCCAGATAGATTAGGGCGAAGAACGACGGGATCGTGATCACGTGCAAGAGTGCTATGAGAATAATGTCCGAATAGAAGGCCGCTTCGATGGTCATGGCAATGTCCAGGACGAAAAGAAGGATAACCGTTTTTCCGATCGTCAATTTCTCGAAGTACCACAACAGTGGGATCGCGACAACGAAAAACGAGCTCGTGATCGCAAGAAGAGTGTACTCAGCGATCATATTGTGGCTTCAGTCAGCTTTACCAAGCGATGAATGTTAAGAATTTTACTGGGGCCGAAAAATGCCCCAATAATGGCTAAAGTTACTTCTTGGAAGTGAGTGGTACGATCGTGATCTCCCGTGTTCGCAACCAAGCGAGGCCCTTGACAAAAACATCGATGTTTTCCACGTTAGTCAAGACCGGTATTCCCAGCTCCACTGCCTTCCTCCGAATCTTGTAATCGTCTTCCTGCATGTCTGCAAATTTTTCCAATGCTAGACTACTCGGGATGTTAATGATCAGGTCAATCTTTCTATCCGCGAGATAATCACTGATGTTAGGCTTGCGCTCCCTCTCCATCATCTTGTATAAGATGGTGACTTTTTCGAGGCCATGTTTAGAGAGAAATTCAGCAGTGTGTTCCGTCGCGAAAATGGAATAACCCATCTCTGCTAACTTACGGACGGCGTTGAGGGTCTTGCGCTTCAATTCTGTCCCTCCCACGCTGATAAGTACATTACCCGACATTGGGATTTTGTAGCCGGACGCCGCTAACGCTTTGCAGAAGGCGTCGAAAAAGTTCTCCCCGAAGCAAGCCACTTCTCCGGTGGACTGCATTTCCACTCCTAGAAGGGGATCGGCGCCTTCGAGCTGCATAAAGGAGAACTGTGGAATCTTTACACCTACCTTGAACAATGGTGTCCTGTGGAGTGAAAGATACGAGCTGATGTCCTTCCCAAGCACAGCTTCAGCGCCGACGTCTAGGAGACTTATCCCCATCATCTTCGACACAAACGGCATCGAGCGGGATGCACGCAGATTGCACTCGATCACCATCACATCGGATCCCTTAACGATATACTGTACATTGAAAGGCCCTAGAATGTGTAACCCCTTCGCAATCCGAGATGTATAGTCGAGTATCTTGGTTTGAGCCTCGATGTTCAACCCCTCGGCCGGAATTCTCATGGTTGCATCCCCAGAATGCACACCCGCCTTTTCGACATGTTCGATAATCGCTCCCACGAGTACATTGCTTCCATCGCTTACTGCGTCGATCTCGGCTTCCTTGGCATTTTGGATGAACTTGCTGATCACGAGAGGATGATCAGGGGAAACTTCTGCAGCCTCCGTTAGAAAATGCTGCAGCTGATTTTCGCTCCAGATGACGCGCATAGCTGCCCCACTTAATACGTAAGAAGGCCGCACGATTAGTGGGTATTGACCCCTCGCAAACTCCCTCGCCTTTTCCACCGAAGTAACTTCGATCCATGATGGTTGCGAGATTCCCAGCTTGTCTAGGAGGTCGGAGAACTTTGCACGATCTTCCGAGCGATCGAGATTTTCGCTGGAAGTCCCGAGGATGTTCACCCCGGCATCTGCGAGCTTTGGGATTAGATTATTGGCAGTTTGTCCACCCACGCAGCATACTACACCAATTGGGCTTTCCAGATGATGGATGTCAAGCACCCTTTCTAGGGTCAGTTCTTCAAAGTAAAGCCGGTCGCTCGTATCGTAATCTGTGGAGACAGTTTCAGGGTTACAGTTGATTACAATCACTTCAAACCCTCTCTTTTGCAGAGCCCAAACCATATTGACGGTACCCCAATCAAATTCAACCGAACTCCCAATGCGATAGCAACCGGCACCCAGAACGATAACTTTCCGAGCGTCAGATGGGGATGATCCGATCGGATTGTCCTTCCGCCCATCATAGCTGGTGTAGAGATAGTTCGTCCTAGCAGGCCATTCCGCGGCTAGACTGTCTACCTGCTTCACAAAAGGACGAATCGCATATCGCGTACGCCATTCCCGTACTCTAGCCTCGGGAACAGCCAACCGTTTGGCGATCCATGCATCCGAAAAGCCCAGCTTCTTCATTTGGCGAAGAAAATCTTCGGAGGGCTCCAAATCTTGCGTTGCCAGTTTAAGCAACTCGGCGTCTCCATCCGCGATATTCTTCAATTTGGAAATGAACCACTTGTCCACCCAGGTGAGACGATTTATCTCGTCCACGGTGAACCCGTTGGCTAACGCCTCTGCAATCACGAAGAAGATCGAATCGGTCGGATGTACCAAAGCATTTTCGATCAGTTCTATTGAGCCAAGAGGCTTGTAATCCATCAAACCGTCCCTGCCGACGTCGAGCATCCGGATCGCTTTCTGGATTCCCTCCTCGAAAGATCGGCCGATCGCCATCACCTCCCCCACCGACTTCATCTGGCTCCCCAATTCCCTGCGAACACGTTCGAATTTGCGAAAATCAAAGCGGGGCATCTTTACTACGATGTAATCCAAAGCCGGCTCAAAGCAGGCGGAGGTGACTCCCGTAACCCGGTTTTGAAGTTCCGAGAGCGAATATCCCAACGCGATCTTGGCTGCGATGTAAGCAATCGGGTAACCTGTTGCTTTCGAAGCTAGGGCAGACGATCTAGACAGTCTGGCGTTGATTTCAATAGCGTAATACCGGTTGGAGATTAGATCCAAAGCAAACTGAATGTTGCACTCTCCGACTATTCCCACGGCCCTTGCAGCTTTGATTGAGAGTTCTCTTAGATGGTGATACTCTTCGTTGGTGATGGTCTGAGAAGGCGCAACCACCGTATTGTCTCCTGTGTGGACTCTCATTGCAAGCACGTTTTCCATGTTACAAATCGTAATGCAATTATCACTTGCATCGCGCATCACTTCGTATTCTATTTGTTTCCAGGAGCCCACGTATTCTTCGATCAGAATTTGATGGACGATACTGTTCGCCAATCCTTTTTCCGCAATCGAATCGAGCTCGTACTCGTTAAAGGCCACTCCGCCACCACGGCCGCCCAAAGTAAAGGCCACCCGCACGATCACGGGATACCCAATCCGCGACGCAACTTCCTGAGCTTCCTCAACGGAGTACACTGCCTGACTGATAGGACAATCGATGCCGGTCTCCGTCATGCGAATCTTGAACAAGTCACGATCTTCGGTTAGCTCGATCCCATTAGTCGAAGTTCCGAGTACGCGCACGTTGTATTTTGTCAGGATACCCGCCTTCTCCAGACCGATACCGCAGTTTAGGGCGGTCTGTCCTCCAAAACTTAGCAAAATGGAATCAGGATGTTCCTGCCGCATCACTTGTTCGACATATTCCGGGGTAACTGGCAGAAAGTATACTTTGTTGGCCATCCGGGTATCAGTCTGGATGGTCGCTACATTTGGATTAACCAGAATGGTTTGCACTCCCTCTTCAGAGAGAGCCTTCAGCGCTTGTGAACCTGAATAATCAAACTCCCCAGCTTCCCCGATCTTGATCGACCCGCTGCCCAAGATCAGAACCTTTTTGATGGACTTGTCGAGTGGCATTTAGAATTCAATTGTTTTGCAAGGCAAGGTCGCGGAAAATATCGAAAACGTAGGAGGCGTCCACAGGACCAGGAGAAGCCTCGGGATGGAACTGAACGGAAATGCAGGGCTTGGTCCTGTGAATCAATCCTTCAAGCGTTTTATCGTCAGCGTTCTGAAACCACGGATCGAGATTTGTTCCGTCGAGGGATTTTTCGTCTACAGTATATCCGTGGTTCTGACTGGTGACCAGACATCGTCCCGTTTTCAGATCTATGCAGGGTTTGTTCTGCCCACGGTGACCATATTTGAGCTTGAAGGTATCTGCTCCCAAAGATAGGGCAATAATTTGCGTGCCGAGGCAAATTCCTAAGGTGGGAATACTTTTCTCAATGGCTGTACGCGCCACTTCGATCGCAGGCACGCAATTTTTTGGATCTCCGGGGCCGTTGGAAATCACAATGCCGGCGAAGTCCGACTCTACTTCATCAAATCTAGTTCCGTAAGGGAAGACGGTAACCTCGAATCCCCTCTGCACCAGCGATCTTACAATATTTAGCTTCAGCCCACAATCAATGACCGCGATTTTGCCGGCAACATTCTTCCCGTATTTGATCGGATTCTTAGTGGAGACCAAACTGCAAAAGTCTGTGGAGGAGTAGTCTCCGGTTGAATGAATGGCCTCGAAGCCTTCTTGTACAGAGGTAGCAATCGCCCCCATCATCACGCCCTTTTCCCGAAGGTGCATGGTAAGTTCCCGAGTATCCACGCCCTCAATACCGGTAATGCCTTCTGACTCCATCCACTCATGCAAGGAACGCTTTGTCCGATAGTGGGAGGGCGTTTCCGAAGCTCGGTTTACAACAACTCCCTTGGTCTTAATGCTAGTCGATTCGAACCCCTGGCAGATTCCGTTATTGTCAAGAGTATAGTCAGCCACGCCATAATTTCCGATCAAGGGATAGGTAAAACATAGGATCTGGCCAGAGTACGAGGGATCGGTCATCGCCTCGGTATATCCTACCATCCCGGTATTGAATACCACTTCGCCCACGACGGAACCTTTAGGCTTGTACCCGAGCGAATAACCGTCGAATGCCGTCCCGTCATCTAACACGAGCTTTACTGGCGAAGAATCCTGATGCGAGACGGGAACCCTCAATGATAGCGCAAAAAATCGTATTTAACAATATTGTGTCCTGGTGAAAAATTTCCGCGATCAAAGGCCAGTCGAAATGTTTCTTCTGATCACAAAATTATTTTGGGAAAATTTCGTCTACAGCCTCGAGTAAATTTTTCTCTTGATCTGGCAAGTGGAATTTCAAGAAAATATTTCCATCTTCATCTACCATTCTGAAAACCGCGTACTTTGGATCAGCCTTTGTCTCCTCGGGCATAGAATTCTGGACGGGTATCGCAGCGACAGTGTCCCACTTGTGCCTAACAAATACCACTTTTTTGTCAGACTTTGAATAAATCAAGACCGGCTCTATGTTGATCGAATCATATTCTACTTCTTCTAAGTATCCACGATCTAAGATAGCTTT
>JASHXQ010000157.1 GCA_030043455.1 Nitrososphaerales archaeon
GAATTGATCTGATTTCGTCTGTATGCGTCACCACTCTCTAGGGCATTTATGAGCACAATATTACAGACATTGTTTTGGAGGTCTTTCATTACCGGCTTGCCCAGTTGAGACTGATCGCCCGTGACGTCGAGGATGTCGTCCTGAATTTGGAATGCGATTCCAAGATTTAGCCCGAATTGATACATGGAATCTACCACTCTGTCAGCCCCTCCTCCGACCAGAGCACCAGAGGCGGCAGTGGCTGCCAAAAGAGACCCGGTCTTGAGCTTTGCAACCTCCAGATATTCGTCTTCGGTAAAGCTAGACTTGGTAGCGTAATGGGCTTCCAGAAATTCCCCGTTGATTGTCAGGTTGGCAGCCCGCGAAATATACGTCATCAATCTGGCCAGCTTCGCTTTCGATAGAGTAGTGGACTCGAACCGAGCAAGTTGATCGAAAATCTCGAAAATCATGATGTCAGACACGAGGACCGCTGCAATCATCCCCTGACGTTTGTGCACCGTCTGATGATCATGCCTCAGATCGGAATTATCAAAAATATCATCCTGCACAAGAGATGCCTCATGCGCGAGCTCGTAGGAGAGTGCGGCCGGCATCGCCGGCATAAAGTCTCCGCAAACAGCTTCGCAGGTCATCAGGGTAAGGACGGGCCTCAGTCTTTTTCCTCCTGCCTCCATTACCGCTCTGATTTCCTTAGAAAGAGGCGATCCCAAAACGGGCGGCATTTCCAAGATCGCTTTCTCAATAGCGGCGCGATACTTTTGGATAATTGAATCTAGATGAGGAGCGCTCCCCAGGAGTCGATTATCGAGCTTAGATGATTTTTCCAAGAAACAGAATCGGCCCCCATAGCAAGTACTCTCCGTCAGCGACGAAATTACAGAGGACGCCTAGATCAGCTCCGGGCCTCTGCGAGATCCACCGGTAAAGGAGAGCGTAAACTGGAAGAATGAGCATGACTAGTGAATAAACAGGGAAAAAGTGGGAGATCACTAGAAGCGAAAGATAGACAGCGGAAGAAGCATCAAAAATTGTCATCAGACGGTAAGAGAAGTTACTGCCAAAAACCACCGGTGCCGTACGTACTCCGAACTCACTATCTGCCCTAACATCTCGCAGGTCAAAGAACACAGTGTTGGACATGAGTCTGAAGAAGATGAAAGGAGAGAGCGCCACCAGAGCCATTGGAATACTCCTGTAGTACAGTCCGACCAGTAGTGGAATGAGGGACCAACCAAAAGAGATGACTACATTCTTCACCAGTAGCTTGTCCTTGAGTCGTCTGGCTCCAATAATCCGGACAAGTTTCTTGGAGCCGACGGTATAAGCTACTGCAAGAACAAGCGGAGCAAGAAGTGCAGCGAAAAAGAGTAAGTTTACGGTTGCAGCAAGAATATAGCCAATCGCAAAACTCGTCGCGGAAATTACTTTGAGATAACGACTCCGTCCTCGGAGAAAGTTGGTCCTCTGCGGATCAGAGATGCTGTCTTGCGAGACTTCTGCTCCCCGGTTTAGCATGTACGCCCCGTATGAGAACAGGTAAGCCATAACAAGCAGGATAATACTGGGAGACTTGCCGAGCAAGATCGCGCTCGAGGCAGCAATGCTCGCGGTGCCTAGGGCGAGCAAATGTCCCCCGTAGACCAGCTCTCGGACGACGCGATTACCGGTGACAAGCTCCACAGTCTGCAATCGAGGGCACTACCGGTCCTCTCTGAGACTAAATGGAGGATGCACGGTCTTGGAGTACTCATCGTACGCTCCAAACCGAGTCTCAGGATGCATCAGAGAGGAAAAAAGGCTCTCAATTTGTATTAAGCGGAAAGGAGTCGAGCTTCAGAGTAGAGGTACACTTTTCGTAGGTAACCGTTAAGGCAGTTTCGATGTCCCTAGAAAAGCAGTGCATTTTTTAATCGGAATTAAAGACAATGCACCGCCCAGGTTTGAGCCAGGATTCACGTGTTCCGACCGGAATCCCCGGACTGGATCCCCTGATCCGGGGAGGATTGCAGCAGGGAGATTTCGTTTTGTTGATTGGAGGTCTAGGGACCGGGAAGACCATTTTTTCCTGTGAATTTGTGTACAACGCGGCGCTTACGATGAACGAGCCGGCAGTCTTCGCCACGTTCGAAGAAGACATACGAAGCCTCAAGCGGAACATGATGAATTTCGGGTTTGATTTAGCCGGGCTGGAAGCGAAAAAGAAACTGAAACTTCTAGACCTCGAAGCGTTGGAAGGAAGGGGCCTCAGCTCCAACATTCAGGTACTGCTGGAAGCTATGGACGAGATCAAAGCGAAACGTCTTGTGGTGGATTCGCTCACTGCCTTTCTGAGCGGTACGGGCGAAAAGTTCGACTATACTTTCATGATGCATCTAATCTACAAGACTCTAAAACGTGAAGGAATAACGAGTTTGATGACCGCTTCGAGGCAGTTTTCGAAGAACGCGCCTCGAGAAACAGGGATTGAGGAATTTGTAGCGGATGGAATCTTCCAGCTGGAAAGCTATGTCACAGACTCTATGGAAACGAGAACCAGATTCGTGGTTAGGAAACTCAGGGGAACGGAGCATGACAGGACCTACCACAGTCTCGCATTTACTCCGAACGGGATCTCCATTCTCGCATTTTCAGGTTAGAGCACTGCAAGCTTTTTTCCCCTGAGAGATCACATCCCTATAGATATCTGCCCAATACTGCAAATTCTTGCCGATTTCCAGAAACTGCCAGCGCTCCATTTTAGAAAAAGTGCTTGGAAGGATATATTTCGGGAACATCTTTGTACGATATAACCGAAAAGGATAGGAGTGGAAATTCGAATTGGAAACCACATTTTTAGTAGAAGGTCAGACGGCACAGA
>JASHXQ010000158.1 GCA_030043455.1 Nitrososphaerales archaeon
GGAGATATCCACGGCATCTTTTCACCGGGAAGTAGCACCATAGCAATGACTTGCTCCACCTCGGGTTGCGGAGACGGTACCGCCGTTTACGGAACTCTCTCCGACGGCACCCCTTACAAGATCCAGGCAGATGTCTGGACTGGTAGCGCCGGCAGCCCCAATGATAACGGAGCAGTCGATGTTGTGGGACCCCAAGCCATCAATTACTACCTCCACGGTGACATGTCGGATGCCATGAAGTATGCGAATGCACTAGTGGCCCTGTGGAACGGCTACTCGGTGGACGGATCTGGAGGCGGTGACACTTGGCATTTAGGACAGGTGATGTTCGTGATGCGAGTTCTAGGATTGGATACGAGCACGACCACTGTCACCACGGCGTACGGCACCGAGACTTACGCACAGGTATTCCAGCAGATGGAGAACGAGCTCTGGGCTATCCAGACCGCATTCAACTGCAACGGCGGCTGTCTGCCTAACTCTTACACGCAGACCTCTCCTTCCGGGACTATCGTAGGCACGGGTGGAGTAGATGCTGAAAACCAGGATGCAGCTTTGTTGCCCTTCAGCTACACCGTGGTTTCGACAGTAAGGGCAGACTTTGGTATCTACGCGATGCCCGGCGGTCCACGGGACACGGCTTCAAGAGCAGACATCAGATCGGACTCGATCTCCCCGCTCCTTATCGTTGCAGCCCTGCTGTCCATCGCGCTGTCGAGTACAGCGACAATGATCGCTATGCCAAAATTCTCTAGGAGCAAAGAACTGGAAATTTTGTCCTCCAAAGTAGTTTCTTAGGCAACAGAAATTCGACTTTCCTCCGGTCCCATTCTTGTAGGGGACCGTCTTTCCCTTTTTTTGTTCATCTCTTGAGGAACGATTAAGAGTCTGGCGAATTTTTCCTTGGTTTCAAAGCTCAAAGCGGCAACAAGTAAATCGCATGACTCAGCCTGTCCATTCCTCTCCAGATCTCCTAGCTCCAGTCGAGGAATTTTCCGCTCGTTTTTCCAAACAAGCCGGGATGATCTATCCTGCGAAGAGTCCAGCCGAGGTTGCTTCAATAGTTAATGGATTGATAGAGACCCGAGCCAAAGGGGCGAGCTGTTGTTCTCCAGAAATCAAGATTTCCTCCATTAATTCTCCCACTGGTATCTCGGGTCAGATTAAGGCGACAATAACTTACTCAGAGTTTCAAAAGAACCCTAGAAAATTGGCAGGTGCGCTCGATGTCGGGATTACCAAGGCTGATTGCGGTATTTCTGAGACGGGAACAATCGTGGACGTTTCCTTCAGTGACGAGCACCGCCTTTTGTCGTCTATTTCGAGAGTCCACATCGCTGTCTTGGAGAAATCGTCTATCCTCCCCAAGCTGTCTATGCTCTCTCCCAGGATGAAGAATCTTCTGAGAGCTGGAGTCGAGCCGAAGCCCTCTATCACCTTCATAGGCGGGCCTTCGAGGACCTCGGATATCGAGTTAAAGTCGGTGCTTGGAGTGCACGGCCCCCATGAAGTGCACGTGGTTTTGATCTAGAGACATGCCTAAGGATTACACTCCACTGAAGGAAAAGATTACTGCTGCTCTGAGCAATCCTGAGCGGGGCAAAACTCTGCAAGTTGCAGTGAAACGGGGCAGGGATGCACGGCGAGACCAACTAGCAACCCTCGAAGATCCGGAAGGTTTCCGGGAGGGAATAAAGGAAATCAAAACAACTTCGATCGCAAATCTGGATGCTCTCCTAAGCACGTTCATGGAGAGCTGCAAGCTAAATGGGAACAAAGTGTTCGTGGCAAAGGATGGCAAGGAAGTGGTGGACTACATCTTGGACCTCGCTTACAAAAACAACGTTACCCTCATTGAAAAGTCGAAATCGTTGACGACTGAAGAGATCGAGCTAAACCATCGTCTCATCGAAGGGAAGAAAGATCTTACAGTGGTGGAAACGGATCTGGGCGAGAGAATTATCCAGCTGGTGGATGAAAAGCCGTACCATCTGGTCTTTCCCGCGGTCCATAAGACTCAGGCTGAAGTTGCAGAGATTTTCACAGAGGCGACGGGAAATCCCGTCCCCAACGATCTACCAGCCATCATGGATGCCGTCCGAAAGCATCTCCGTCCCATTTTTCTGAATTCGCAGATCGGGATCACGGGAGCGAACATTGCAGTCGCGGAAACCGGCTCGATCATAGTAGAGACCAACGAGGGAAATGCGAGATTGGTAAGCGCTGTCCCGGACATTCACGTTGTCGTGGTGGGCATGGAGAAGATCATCTCCACGTGGGAGGAAGCTCTGAAGTTGGTCATGGCTCATCCGATCAGCGCCACGGGCACAAGGCTCACCAATTACGTTTCGATCGTTACTGAAAGACTTCCCCTCGGGGATACCAAGTCCAGGCAGCTACACGTAATCATACTCGACAACGGGAGAACGAAGATGCGCCAGGATCCCTGGCTGAAGGAGGGCTTGGACTGCATTCGCTGTGGAGCGTGCATGAATGCTTGTCCGACCTATGGAGTAGTAGGCGGTCACACTTTCGGCTACATTTATCCGGGGCCCATTGGCATACCCTGGACCGAGGAAGTCCACGGGCTGGACAAGGCCTCGGAATTTGCTCACCTCTGTATCGCGTGCGGCCTATGCAAGGAGATCTGCCCTGCTGACATCGACATTCCCATGATGATTGCTAAGGTGAAGGAGGAGGATGTTGAGAAAAACGGCCAGCTTACCCCCAATAAGATCCTCTCGCAATCCGATGATTTTGCCAGACTAGCGAGCGCGACTGCTCCGCTATCCAATTGGATAATCCAAAGCAGAGTTTCTCGCAGTTTCATGGATCGGTTTCTGGGCATCGAGAAAAAACGCAAACTCCCCAGATTCCAACGGAGAACTTTCGCCAAACAATTTGCTTCGATCAAAAGAACTGTGCAGAATCCCAAGGGGAAGATCATCTATTTTGTCGACTTGGTAGCAAACTATAACGAACCCGAGCTCGGTGTTAGGGCGGTCGATCTTCTCCAAAAATCTGGAATTGAAGTGGCCTTCGACCCCAAGCTGAAGCCCAGCGGGATGCCGTACATTTCTTACGGCGAGCTGGAAAAAGCAAGAAAAATTGCAGAATGGAATATCAATCTCCTCGCAGAGTACGTCGAAAAAGGCTACGAGGTTGTCGCGACGGAACCCACGGCCGTGTATTGTCTGAAATTTGCTTACCCGAAGTTGCTTGATGATTCCAAGAAGAGCCGGGATGTTGCAAGAAAATCTTTCGAGTATTTCGAATACTTGGAGAAAAATGGCAAGCCACTCGATCTGCAGCCAACGTCAAACGCTCCAAGCAGGAATGAAACCATCGGGTTCCACATCCCGTGTCATCAGAGGGCTCTTAGCTCCGGTAGATTTACGATAGCAGCTTTGGAAAGTGCGGGGTATAAAGTGAAAGTAATCGAGACTGGCACGTGCTGCGGCATGGCGGGAACTTTCGGGTTGAAGAAGGGACCTCTGGGTTATGAACTGTCTATGGCGGTGGGCAAGCCGCTCTTTGACTTGTTCAACAACGAGACTCCTACGATAAAGACGATCGCCACGGAGAGCAGTGTGTGCACCATTCAATTGGAAGATGGGACAAAGTGCGAGCTGATACACCCACTCAATCTCATCACAAAGTGATCTTTGGTTTTAGCTAGATTGACCTCCGCATTTCCCCGAAAACGGCGAACATCTTCAGGGAAAATCGATTTTCGCCGAAAACGTTAATGTTCACGAAAAGCCCGGCATGCCTAACATTCTGGTGCTTTGTTTCCGTGGAGGATCTCGAGCTGCTTCAATGTGTCGAGAGAGGGTTGGACGCATTTGGAATCAACATGAAGCAGGCGACCTACTCCGCTCTTGGACGAGATACTGAAGCTTTCAATTCCAAAATCATACAGAACCCGGATGCACTAGAAGATGCCCTGAAAATTGTCTTCGGTTCGGGGTACGTGTTCGCCGAGCGATCAATTATCCGGGAGGTCAAGAAAAAATTCGATCTGGAGTTTCCCGCAAGCTCCTATACCGTGAGCGAGGCAATCAAGATAGCAAGTGAAGAAATCAGGGGTCATTGCCGATAGTCTTCTGATTATTTTTTGATCTTACACCATTTTCGATGTTCGTTCCAGTGACCATCAGTCTCTAGTAAATGAATTAAATACCGGACCTAGCTTTCCAAGCGAAAGGAAGAACTATGTCCATCAGACTTTCAGCTTGTACACTTGGATACAACAGACAGACTACTATTGAAGAAGCAGTTAGAAGAATTGCTAATACTGGGTACAAGGCAGTTGATCTTTACACCGGGGCGCCCCACGCGTGGCCTCAGGATTTCTCGAAGAGTGAAAGAGATTCCCTTAAGCGGTTGATTTCCCAGCTTGGTCTGAAACTAACCGGCTTTGCAGTCGCGGGTGGCGGGCTGGGTCTGCAATACAACTTTAGCAGCCCTAGGGAAAGCATACGCAAGAATACTCTGCAGTATTACATGGACAACATCCACCTCGCGGCGGATCTGGGGTGTCCTCTCATGAACGTCCTCACTGGGCACGTCATTTACGGCACCTCCAAGGAAGAGGCGATGAAGTGGACGATGGACGCGCTTCACGAACTCACGGCTGAGGCCGAAAAGACCAAGTTTATTCTGGGGCTGCACCCCCAGTACATTGCGGAGAGTCCCCTCATGATCACTGTGGACGACGCGCTTCAGATGATCAAGGAATTGAACTCTTCCTGCGTGAAGATCATTTATGATACCGCACAGCAGAACATTAGCTACCGGAACTTTATGGATGACATTAGAAAAGCGGACAAGTATCTGTGCTACGTACACGGTGCCGATAATGACGGGGTGAGATGGACCCACGAGGCCCTGGGGAAAGGAACGGTCGACTGGGAGGGAATCATCCGTGCACTCGTCGAGATCAACTTTGACGGCTACATCTGCACACAATCCTGGTCGGAACTACCCAACGATGTGGATTCGGTAATGCGTGAATCCCGCGAATATCTGGAGCAGGTTTTCAAAAAGGTGGGCGTCAGCTCCTAGAATAGCTAGAGATCACGACAGGCGGGAGTGGACAAAAATCCTTTGAGAGAAAAACCGGGCATAATCACTCGAAAGAGATTACGGCGCGGCCCATTACCTTCCCTTGTTTAATTGCATCAAAAGCGTCGTTGATTTTTTCAAGAGGGAAGGAGTCGCTCACGTAGGGTGTAACCACTCCGTCTTCCACCAGCTGAATCGCCTCCACCGTGTCTTCCCTCCCGCCAGATCGGGAGCCCAGAACATCCAACTCGCTTACGCAGAGTTTGAAGGTCGTGAGGGGCAGCGTGTCGTCCGTCTCTCCTACCATAACAATTCTTCCACCCCTGTGCACTGCGGCCAGAGCCTGAAGAAATGTCTCCCGAGTTCCCACGTTGTCGATTGCTATGTCAGCTCCGCTACCCTCGGTGAGTTCGTATACCGTCTTGCCTACATCCTGAGTTGACGAATTGATCAAAGCGTCTGCACCAAACTTGGCACCTACTTCCATGCGTTGGGATCTTCGCGCCACACCAAAGACTCGGGCACCGGCATGTTTTGCGATCTGGATGACACTCTGGCCCACCCCTCCCACGCCTAGCACTAGGACGATGTCATCAGCCTTTACTTGCGCTCTCCGGCGTACGGCGTGAACAGATGTGACAACTGCGTCCGCGATCACTGATCCCTCTTTGAAGCCGATCTTCGATGGAAGCAGAAAGAGGTTTCTTGCAGGGGCTTTGAAATATTCTGCATAGCCACCGTTGATTCCCACACCCAGAGCACCCTTGAAGTTGGTGCACATGGTCTCACGGTTGGTCCTACAAAAAAAGCATTCACCGCAAGTGAAGAAGATGTTGGGTACGACTCGATCCCCCACTTTGAACTTGGTGACACCAGGGCCAAGCTTTGCAACAAAGCCCGCGGGCTCATGCCCTAAAATGTGTGGCAGGTTGGGCTTGTAACCGGTGCCCTCGAGTATGTGAAGGTCTGTTCCGCAGATCCCACAAGCTTTGGTTTGGACGAGGACTTCTCCGTACTCAAGTTGTGGTTCCGGTACTTCTTCAATAGAAAGACGTTGGTTTACTTCCCGCATGACTGCAGCTTTCATTTCGTCTGCACCTTAACTAGAGGGTGATCGGTTTTTCGAGCCGAGAAGAGTCGTAACACGCCTGCACCATCTCCATAGTTCTTCTTCCATCCTCCCCAGTCACTGGGAGAGGCTTGTCCTCAAAGATCGAATCGACGAAACCGCTGGTCACATGGGCGTATGTCATTGGGAAATCGGCTTCGATCTCCAGATTTCCCAGAGGCCTGTCTCCGGAAGTTGCGGGGTGACCTGCCTTGACATAGTGAGTCCAGCGGCCTTTCTTGTAAAACATCAGCGGGGGACCGGCGATCGCCTGCTCCTCGAAGCCGTTTACTATGATCAGTCCCTCGCTGCCGATAACTTCGGTACGGTCATCCCAGAGCGGGAACGGACCTCCCTGGTTCGCTACCAGAGAAACCTGAACTCCGTTTTCGAAATCCATTGTCACCTGGGCGATGTCTTCTGCGACAGTGTCATCAAAAATCTTCGTCATCCTGCACTCGATTCTTTTTGGTTCGCCGACAAGAAAGCGAGATAGATATAGTCTGTGCACGCAAGCCTCCATGAAAAAACCACCCCCGACAGATTTTGCATCAGCGCGCCATCCGTGATTTTGTCGGAATCCGTCGTGAAGTCTGGTGAGAAGCAAAATAGGCCTTCCAATCTCCTCCTGAATCAAACGCCGTGCCTCCTTGTGGGGCGGGTAGAAAATCTGGTTGTGTCCGACCATCAATTTCACGTGGTTTCTTTTGGCTGCGGCGATCATCTCGTCACATTCCTTCACGGAAATGGCCATGGGCTTTTCGACCAGAACGTGTTTCCCGGCTTCCGCCGCGTCAATTACAATTTTGGAATGTAGAAAATTGGGTACGCAAACGTCCACCGCCTCCACCCTTTCGTCTTTCAATAATTTCTGATAGTCTGCGTAGCTCTTGTCTGCACCGAAGGCCTTGCGTTTTTCCTCGGCAATTTCTTCTCTGACGTCAGCGACGGCAACGATCTTCGAGTGCTCGTTTTTGAGATACCCCACGGAATGAAGATCGGAAATGTTGCCGGTGCCGATCATCCCGATGCCAATCTTCTTGTCCGATCTGTCCATACTTTCCATTTTCATTTTTCTCCATGTGATCGAAGGTAGAAAGCGAAACCAAGAGTCAGAATTACATTGATGCCAGTTTCTTCATCAGCTGGAGACTAAGCTCCGCGGTTTTTATCGGATCGCCGTCCAGTATATTTTTGAAATAATTCATGGATTCATATTCGGCGGAAAAGAAACCTCTGTACTCGATCTCTCTGAGCGCATCGAAGAAAGCCTTCCAGTCAATAGTACCTTCACCGAGGAGTGGGAAAATAAAGTCCCGACCCTCGTCTCTCGGAACTCCGACAGAGTCCTTCAGGTGGACGTGCTTGATCTTATCCTTCCCAAAACGTCTGACCACCCATGCCACGTCATTGCCGTACAGGTTGTAGTGTGAGGGATCCATATTGAGGGCGAGATACTTCGACTTCACCGAGTCGAGCAGCTCTTTTGTTGTGTAATAATCTCTAGTCAGTGTCCCAAAACAGGCTTCCAGCGCAAAGTACACTTGAAACTTTTCACACGTCTCGATAAAGTCATTGAAACTGTCGAGTACCAGTTTCCAGGCCTGGCCTTCGGTGACATCTACTCCGAGCTTTAGGGCGCTCTTATCCCAGGGGTAGGGGCCGGTCAGTCCCTTCACTATTGAAATGCCACACTCCGAGGCGAGCTGTATTTTCGCCTTGGTCTGACGAACTTTCTCCTTCCTGCGATCCTCATCTAGCACTATAAAATCTTGAGAAAACCCAACTTCGGAGATCTCGAGATTGCGGGACTTTGCCTTTT
Organism: Nitrososphaerales archaeon; assembly: GCA_030043455.1. Next base: position 7,998 of record JASHXQ010000158.1, read on the forward strand.
GAACTTCTTTGGCTAGTTCTGCGGAAGTGTTGTAGGGGATTAGCGAGGGGAGTTCGACTCCTTCGTATCCCAGTGAAGAGATCGCGTTCAGAGCATGATCGATCGAAGTGAAGCCAAAATAGGGCAGATAGGCAAATTTCCATCCAGGTTGCAATACCATTGGATTCCTATTTGAAATGGGGAAAATAATTGAGCTTTGCTTACTAAATTGGGCGCAAGTTCTCTGGACTAACTAACCTGCGAGCTCAACCAATCCCTATAGAGTGGATCGTAGGCCTCGAAGAGCCGTGCGTCAGGTTTGGTAACCGTTTTCCTTCTTACAAATTTCCGAGAGGCTTCTGCTACACTGGAGAACTTGCCTAGTGCAACAGCCGATAGCATGGCGGCACCCCTGCCTGTAGCCTCCCCTCGGTTGAATGATACAATCGATCTGCCCAGAACACTCGCCTGCAGTTTTCGCCAAAGTCTGCTCTCCGATGCTCCGCCGCAAAAATAAAGCTCGGGAAATCTTCGATCAAGCACCGATTCGAGCTGTTCCAGATTTCCCCTCACGCTGAAACAATTTGCTTCCAGAATTCCCAGGGTGACCGCAGATCGAGTCGTCCAGGAGCCGATTCCTCGGAGCCCGCCCGAGACAGGGTGCGGACGTTTCGCGTTCATCAAAGTCCCTCCCATGTCGATCCTGATCTCTCCGGGAGACGGCTTGTCCCGGGTCACCTCTTCATCCAGAAAGCCGAAGCTCTTCCCTGTCATTTCAGACCACCACTTGAATATCAGGCCTGTCGCACCGGCATTACTCTCCACTGTCCAGCGATGGGGCAGGACATGACAGCAGGTCCAGGTCTTTCGTTTTTCGTCCAGAACCGGCGAATCGGTTACAGACTGGATGGGCGTGGTCGTGCCGGCAACAGCCACAACGCTTCCGCTCTCAAGAAGACCACATCCTGCGACGGCTGATTCAGTATCCGCAGCGCCGATTACCACGACAGCTGATTCGGGGAGACCAGACTTCCGGCTGGCCGTTTTGGTAACTTGCCCTAAAACTGTTCCACCTTCATGAACCTCCGGAAAAAGGGAACGCTCAAATCCCAATTCCTTGATGAGCTCGTCGCTCCAGTTTCTTTCCCTGAGGTTGAACAAGGCAGTTTCACAGCCATTCGTAGGTTCGGTCGCTAGCCTTCCCGAAAATTTGTACAAAACCCAGTCATTAATCATGGAAACCGTTTTGATCTTTTCAAAAAATACTGCCCGTTTTCTCAGGTAAATCAGTCGGCTGACGAGAAAATTGGAGGTAGGCCAGTGACCTGAGGCAAGATAGATCTCTTCTCCAAGCGAGTCTTCGATCTTGGAAGCCTCATGTTCTGCTCGCCCGTCCAGATTCGGGACCGCAAGGACTTCTGCCCCTTCTTGATCATAGAAGACGTTTCCCTCCCTCATGCTCGTAGAAGAGATCGACACAATCTTCGTTCGTAGTTTAGAGCATTCTTTTACAGCTCCAGTTGTCATTAAGCAGATTTTTTTCCAGACTGCAGCCGGATCAAAGCTTTTTCCGGTGCCCTCGATCTGAAAGTCAATAGAGGCAGTTTCTTTGTGAAGGAGCGCGCCATGGGAATCGAAGACGAGGCACTTCACTCCTCCGGTCCCCACATCAATTACACAGTGCGCAGAATTTTCCATCCATGCTCCCTTCCCGAGTGTTTCGTTATATAAACCGGAATTTTCATGTCATGGGTGACCTGTTTTTTGAAGAAAATTCTGGTGGCGGGAGATCTGTATGTCCCCGTTCCTGTTTTTCAAAAGGCCTTTTCGCCCTTGGTGACAGACAACTCTGTTCGGTTCATCCAAATGGTGGAGACAGACTACCTAAATCCCGCCACTCAATCTGAGAGATCAATTCGAGAATATTCCGGAAATCCCAAACAACTCGTTCGGGTGATAAAGGATGAGGAGATCCTAGTAGTTCACGATGCTCCGGTAACGGATGAAGTGATGGATGCTTCTCCCAATCTGAGATTGATCGGTTGTGCTCGGGGTGGGCCT